>NZ_JBEOYE010000071.1:4304-50565 GCF_040296945.1 Streptomyces sp. NPDC001941
GCCCCCCCGCGGCTTACCCCCCCCCCCCCCCCCCGGGGCGCCCCCCGGGGTAGGGGCCCCCGCCACTGGGCGCGGGAGCCGGGAGCGGGCCCCGGGAGGGCCACGGGGCCTTCAGGTGGTTTCCGTATCCCGGGGTACGTGATCCCGGGCGTACGTACGGTTTCCGTATCCCGGGGTACGGAAAACGGGGAGCGCGGCCGGGGGAGGGCCGCGCTCCCCGGGTCAGGCCGCGCGCCCGCCGGGGAAGCGGTGCGCGTGGTCGTTCGCCCAGCCCCGGTACGTACCCGGGGCCCGGCCCGTCAGCGGGGCGAGCGGGTCGCCGCGCAGCGCCTTGCCGCCGACGGTCCCCAGGGCCGCGCGCCGCAGCAGCGCCTCGACCACCGGCGGCGGGTAGCGGAGCGCCAGGCGCTCGCGCGCCTCGTCCGCCGTCCACTCGCGGAACCGCAGCGGACGGCCCAGCACCTCGGCGAGGACCCGCGCCTGCTCGCGGGCGCTGAGCGCCTCGGGCCCGGCCAGCGTGTACGTCCGGCCCGCGTGCCCGGGCTCCGTGAGGGCCCGCACGGCGACCCGGGCGACGTCGCGCGGGTCGACCGGGGCGTTGGGCGCGGTGCCGTGCAGCGCGCCGACCGTGCCGTCCCGCCCGATGTCCTCGGCCCAGGACAGGGTGTTGGACATGAAGGCGCGCGGGCGCAGCAGGGTCCAGGCGGCGCCGCAGCCGCGCACCGCCTCCTCCATGGCCCGCTGGCGGACGGTGAGGAGGTCGTCGGTGTCGTCGTCGACGACGGCCGCCGACAGCTTCACCACGTGGCCGACGCCCTCGGCGACGGCGGCCTCCAGGAAGCGCTCGTCGTGGGGCGCGGCGGGGTGGCTGGTGACCAGGAACGCGGCGCGCACCCCGCGCAGGGCGGCGCGCAGCGACCCGGGATCGGCGAAGTCCGCGACGACGGCCTCCACCCGGGGGCCGGGCACGGCGGGGCGGTGCGGGGCGCGGCTCATCAGGCGCACGGCGTGGTCCGCCGCGAGCTGCCGCGCCACCTCCCGCCCGACCGTGCCGGTGGCGCCGGTGACCAGGATCAAGGCAGTCTCCGGGGCTGCCCCGCCGAGAGGATCGAGGTGAACACGGCCTCGCCGTCCTGGTGTCCGGTGACCTTCATCGCCCAGTCGGGCCCCGAGAGCGAGACGTCGGTGACCT
Source organism: Streptomyces sp. NPDC001941 (assembly GCF_040296945.1). Taxonomy (NCBI): domain Bacteria; kingdom Bacillati; phylum Actinomycetota; class Actinomycetes; order Kitasatosporales; family Streptomycetaceae; genus Streptomyces; species Streptomyces sp. NPDC001941. Next base: position 5,497 of record NZ_JBEOYE010000071.1, read on the forward strand.
CCATGAGCAGCGGCCGGGAGAACTCCGCGTACCGGTGGAAGGAGGTGTCCCCGCTCCAGGGCGCGAAGGCGGAGGGGCCGATCGTGGCGTGCGCGGCCTGGCGGGCCGCCTCGATGAGGACCATGCCCGGCACGTGGTCCTTGGGGCCCTGGTAGAGCGTGCGGTGGCCGGTGTCGACCTTCAGGATCCAGTGCCCCCAGATGCCGGTGGGCAGCAGCAGCACGTCCTCGGAGCGCAGCCGCCCCACGAGTTGGGGCGGTACGTCGGGCGCGTACTGCCGGGGCGGTGGCAGCCGGGCCGTGTCGCCGCGCATCCGGCGGTAGGCGCGGGCGCTGATGAGGTTGACGCGGCTGACGCCGGTGCCGACCTCGTGGCCGCTCCTGCGGACCGTGACGGTGGCGCGCATTCCGGCCAACGTCCTACCCCGGTGGGAGAGTTCGTCGAACCCGACCTCGATCTCGACGTCCGGGCCGTAGCCGACGGGCAGGTGGTGGGGCCGGCAGGTGAAGTCCAGCGACCACATCAGGTAGTGCGTGTCCAGCGGGACGCCGTAGGCGGCGTGCCCCAGCAGGATCGTGCTCTGGCGCATGGACTCCACCAGGAGCAGCGGGTCGTGGAGTCCGCCGACCGGGGCGAAGAACGGGTGGTGCTCGGGCCACTGGCCCTCGACGAGGAAGCGGTGCTCCGCGAGGCGTTCCCACCGCGTCGGCACGACGTCCTGCGGTCTCGCGCGGTGCACCCACTGCATGGGCACGGATGAAGTGTCTTGCTGGGCGCCCACGTTGACGATGTCTAACACGATCCCCCCAGGTACCGTTGTTGGCGCCACGTTACGTACCTCAAGGTATTCTTTACAACGGCTGGAGGTGTGACGCGGGTCACGTGCCGTTGAAATGAATAGGTGCAGGTCACAAGCGTTTTTCTGGCAACCCGCCGGTACGGAAGCGCTTTCGCTAGGCTGCGGGTGAGTGCCCGGGGGTGCCTGAACGCGTGCTTCCGGCGCTAGATTCGTACGTGAAGGTTTTTCGCGCTTCCCCAGCGCAGAGCGAGGGATGAACTTGACGAAGCAGGACCGAGCGGCCCGCACCCGGCAGAAGCTCATCGAGGCCGCCGCGATCGTCTTCGAGCGGCGCGGCTACGAGGCCACCACCCTCAGCGACATCGCCACGGCGGCCGGAACCACCAAGGGAGCCATCTACTTCCACTTCAGCAACAAGGACGAGCTGGCGCAGATCATCCTCGACGAGCAGCAGCAGACCGAGGAGCGCGCCCTGCGCCCGCAGCCCGTCAAGCTCCAGGAGATCATCGACTCCGGGATGGTCCTCGCCGAACGCCTGCGCACCGACCAGCTGGTGCGCGCCAGCGTCCGGCTCAGCATGGACCAGCAGGCCTCCGGCCTCGACCGCGGCGGCGTCTTCCGCACCTGGCGGGACGCCAACCTGGCGATCCTGGAGGAGGCCCGTCAGCGCGACGAACTGCGGTACCACATCGACCTGTTGGCGACGGCCGAGCTCTTCGTGGGCGCCTTCGCGGGCCTCCAGCAGATGTCGCAGCTGCTCACCGACTACGACGACCTGCCGGACCGGATCTCGGTGCTGCTGCAGAACCTGATGCCCAGCATCGCCGTGCCCCCGGTGCTCGGCGTGCTCGACATGTGCCCCCGGCGCGGCGCCCACCTGATCGCCGCGGCGAGGCCGGCGGACGACGCCGCAGCGGACGACGCGGTGGACGCGAACGCGGTGGACGGCGACGCGGCGGAACCGGTCGCGGCGGAGGCCTGAGCAGGACCCGGTCCGGATCCGCCTCAGGCCCCGGCGTCGGCCGCCACCCGGAAGCCGGTGTGCCCCGTGGAGGCGTCGGGGGTGTTGGAGGTGCGGGCCGAACAGCGGTAGCGGTTGCAGTACGAGTCGTGGCACAGGTGCGACCCGCCGCGCAGGGCCCGCGCGGGCGAGCCGGGCACGAAGCGGTCGGCCGTCCACTCCCAGACGTTGCCGACGGCGTGGTGCAGCCCGAAGCCGTTGGGCGCGAGGGAGCGCACCGGCGCGGTGCCCACCGCGGTCGTCGGTGCCTTCGGGAACGTACCGCGGAAGATCACCGCGCGGTCCGGGGACGCGGGCGCGTCCCCCCAGGGGTAGCGGGCCTGGTCGAGGCCGCCGCGCGCGGCGTACTCCCACTCGGCCTCGGTGGGCAGCCGGGTGCCTGACCAGTCGCAGTACGCCCGCGCGTCGTGCCAGGAGACGTGGGTGACGGGGTGGTCGAGCCGGTCGTCCGAACGGGACCCCGGGCCCTCCGGCTCGCGGTGCCAGGCGCCCGGTACCGCGAGCCACCAGTCCGCGCCCGGCACGGCCTCGGCCCGCTCGCGCCCCGCGGCGGTGACGCTGCCGCGGAACACGAAGGACCAGCCGAAGCGCTCGGCCTCGGTGCGGTAGCCGGTGGCGTCGGCGAAGGCGCGGAACTCGGCGTGGCTGACCGCCGTGGCCGAGACCCGGAACGGCGCGACCTCGACCGCGCGCACGGGGCCCTCGCCGTCATCGGGGAACGCGGCGGCGTCCTCCGTACCCATCCGGAACGCGCCGCCCGGGAGGGCGAGCAGCGGCGCGAAGGCACCGGCCAGCCGCTCCCCGGGGGCGTGGCCGCCGTGGTGCTCCCCGGTGCCGTGGCCGAGCAGCGGCAGGGTGGTGCGGCCCGGCTCCGCGGCGGTGGTGCGTGCGGGGGCGCAGCAGTGGCGGCCCATCGGTGGTCCTCCTCCGGACGGTCTCGTGGGTGGTGGCGTCAGGCGGTGCGGTCCGCGGCCAGGGCGGCGGCGAGGCCGGGGATGCCGAGGGCCGTCTCGTCCGCGGGCGTCGCCTGGTGGAGGCTGTTGCGCAGCTGGTACGGGTCGGCCTGGAGGTCGTAGTACTCGCGGAACCTGACCTGTCCGGTGCCGCTCACCTTGCCGGTGGCGTCGGTGTGCAGGTCGTAGTACTCGGTGTACTGGCGGTCCTTGGCCACGTACGACGACCAGGTGTTGTGGTCGGCGCCGGTGCCCTGCTTCCACCACTCGATGAGGAGGTGGTCGCGGGAGTGGCCGCTGAGCAGCGACCGGCCGTCCTGCGGGGTGTCCGCGGTGATCCCGGCCGCGTCCAGGACGGTGGGGGCGATGTCGATGTTGGCGACGATCCGGTTGTCGGTGGTGCCGGCGCCGAGCCCGCCGCCGGGCCACGAGAGGTAGAAGGGCACCTCGTGGGCGGGGCGGTACGGGACGCCCTTGCCGGTCAGGCCGTGGTCGGCCCAGTTGAAGCCGTTGTCGCCGATGTAGATGACCAGGGTGTTGTCCAGCTGGCCCAGGGCCGCGAGCTTGTCGTGGAACGCCTGCACGGCGTCGTCCACCGAGCGCAGGGTGCGCAGTTGCTCGGCGCGCACCCGGCGGCCGTCGGCCAGGGTCTGGGTGGCGTTGCGCACGTACGGCGGCTTGTCGCTGCGGTCCGCCTCGGGCACCGAGGGGCGCCCGTCCCAGGCGGGCACCTCGGTGCCGGCGTACTTGGCCTCCGGGGTGCGCGGGCCGTGCGAGGCGTAGGGGGTGACGTACGCGAACCAGGGGCGGTCGTCCGTGCGGGACTTGTCCAGGAACGCGAGCGTACGGTTCTTGATCACGGTGGTGGTGTAGCCGGGGACGGCCTGCACCGTGCCGTTGACGTTGAAGGTGCCGTCCACGTACGACGGCTTGAGCAGCGCGAACTCCTCGAAGTGCGGCGGGTTGTCCGCGACGGCCCAGGAGTTGAGGTACTTGCCGAACAGGCCCGTGCGGTAACCGGCCTGCTTCAGGTACCGCTGCAGGGTGGTGTGCTGGTCCAGGGAGTGCGAGGCGCCGTTGTTGCGGACGCCGTGGTTGTGCGCGAAGCGGCCGGAGAAGACCGAGGAGCGGGAGGGCGCGCACAGCGGGGTGGTGACGTGCCCGTTGGTGAAGCGCACGCCCTGGCCGGCCAGCCAGGCGACCGTCTTGGGGGTGGCCCACTCGGTCTGCTTGGGCTGGTCGTCGGTGACGATCAGGAGCACGTTGGGCCGGGCTGCTCCGGCGGCGTGCGCGGGGGAGCCGGTGAGCGCGGGCAGGGTGGCCCCGGCGGCGACGGCCGCGGCCCCGGCGAGGACGCCACGGCGGCTGGGACCCGGGGCGGAGCCGGGCGTGGCGGCGGACGCGGGGTCGTGCGCGGTGCGGGACGCGGCGTTCGTTCTGGACGTGCTCATGACAGATGGACCCTCTCGGCTGCGTGCGGGACGGCGACGGGTGGCCGTGTGCGGTACGGGCGTTGGGGTGGCGGAGAGAACGCTAGGGGCGCGTTCCGCCGCGATCCATGCACGCGGGGCTAAGGGTTCATTGCCGGATTGTTGCCGCGCCGAGGCGCAGGCTCTCCTCGACCGCGTGCGGGACGTCGGTCACCGGGAAGCGGACGTGCCGCACGACGCGGGCCTCGTCCACGACCAGCACCAGGCGCTTGAGCCGCAGGCGGCCCGCGCCGCGGAAGGTCGGCAGGCGCAGGGCCGCGGAGAGCTGGTGCGCCGCGTCGGAGAGCAGTGGGTGGGTGACCTCCTCCGCCCGCGCGAACTCCTCCTGCTCGTGAACGAGTTGGGTGCTCACGCCGCGCACGGCCACGTCCGCGGCCTCGAACTCCGCCCGCGCGTCACGGAACAGGCGGTTCTCCAGGGTGCACCCGGCGGCGCCGCGCAGCGACGGGTCCCACTCGATCCCCGTACCCGGGTACGTGAACAGGACGGTGGCCCGCGCGCCCGGGGCGACCAGGGGCAGCTCGGGGCCGTGCGTGCCCGGGAGCGCGAGGTCGTCGGGCAGCCGGGTGCCGACCAGGGCGTGGACCCGGGCGTGTTCGGCGCCTTCCTCGTCGGCGGTCGCGGTCAGGCTCCCGTCGCCCAGGACCCAGCGGTCGCCCCAGTCCTGCATGGCGACGAGCAGCGGGAGCGTCGCGGCACCGGCGTCGGTGAGCACGTACTCGTACCGCACCGGCCGCCGCTGGTAGAGGCTGCGCCGCAGCACGCCCTGCGCCACGAGACGGCCCAGACGTTCCGTCAGGACCTTGCGCGAGAGACCGAGTTCGGCCGCCAGGGCGTCGAAGCGGGTGTGTCCGCGCGCCACCTCGCGCAGCACGAGCACGTTCCACCAGTCGCCCAGGACGAGGGCGGCCTGGGCGATCCCGCAGTTCTGGTCGGCGTTGTGCATCTTCATGGACCCATAGTAAGTTCCCTTTCGGAACCTAGTGAGTTCCGAAAGGGAACTTGCTGGATGACCTGCCGTCATCACGTCCCGCGGGGCCTCCGGAACAGCCGGGGCCACCGGGACCGACACGAGGAGCCGCACCGTGACCGCCATCAGCCGGGTCGTCGCACGCGAGATCATCGACAGCCGGGGCAACCCGACCGTCGAGGTGGACGTCGAGCTGAAGGACGGCTCCCTGGGCCGCGCCGCCGTGCCCTCCGGCGCCTCCACCGGCGCCCGCGAGGCCGTGGAACTGCGCGACGGCGACCCGACCCGCTTCCACGGCAAGGGAGTCCGCCGCGCGGTCGACGCCGTGAACGAGACCCTCGCCGACGCCCTCGTCGGCCTGGAGGCCGAGGACCAGGCCGGCGTCGACGCCACGATGATCGACCTGGACGGCACCGACACCAAGGCCCGCCTCGGCGCCAACGCGCTGCTCGGCGTCTCCCTGGCCACCGCCAAGGCGGCCGCCGCGGCCCACCGGCTGCCGCTGTACCGCTACGTCGGCGGCGTCGACGCCCGCGTCCTGCCGGTCCCGATGATGAACATCGTCAACGGCGGCGCACACGCCGACAACCCGCTGGACTTCCAGGAGTTCATGATCGCGCCGGTCGGCGCGGCGACCTTCGCCGAGGCCGTCCGGATGGGCTCGGAGGTCTTCCACACCCTGCGCGCCCAGCTCCTCGCCGCCGGGCACAGCGTCAACGTCGGCGACGAGGGCGGCTTCGCCCCCGACCTGCGCACCGCCGACGAGGCCCTGGAGTTCGTCGTACGCGCCATCCAGGACACCGGCTACAAGCCCGGCACCGACATCACCCTGGTCATGGACCCGGCCACCTCGGAGTTCTTCCGGGACGGCGTCTACGACTACCAGGGCGAGGGCGTCCGCCGCACTCCGACCCAACAGGCCGACTACCTCGCCCAGTTGGTCGACCGCTACCCGATCGCCTCCATCGAGGACCCGATGGCCGAGGACGACCACGACGGCTGGCGCGAGCTCACCACCCGCATCGGCGGGCACGTCCAGCTCACCGGCGACGACGTGTTCTGCACCAACGAGTCGCTGCTGCGCGCGGGCATCCGCGACGGCATCGCCAACTCCGTCCTGGTGAAGGTCAACCAGATCGGCACCCTCACCGAGACCCTGGCCACGGTCGGCGCCGCCCACCGGGCCGGCTACACCGTGGTGATGTCGCACCGCTCGGGCGAGACCGAGGACACCACCATCGCCGACCTGGCGGTGGCGACGGGCTGCGGCCAGATCAAGACCGGCTCCCTCTCCCGCGCCGACCGCACCGCCAAGTACAACCAACTGGTCCGCATCGAGGAGGAACTGGGCAAGCAGGCGCGCTACGCGGGCGCGGAGGCACTGGGGCTGCGCAGGCCCTGAGGCGTCGCCGGGGACCGGTCCGGCTCCCGCTCGTCGAGGCCCGTCCCGCCACCCCTGCCTCACGACGCTCCTGGCCCCTTGCCCGGGGAGCCGCCGCCGGTGTCCGCGAGGAACTCCCAGAGGGTGATGAAGACCGTCACCTGCGTGAGCAGGTAGGCGAGTTGCAGGGAGACGTAGCGCATCTGGTAGACGGACAGCAGCATCCCGTAACGGGTCTGCCAGAAGCGCCGTTCGCTGCGGAAGGTGTCCACGTCGAGGGCGATCCCGGTGACGGTGAGGACCAGCAGCATCGCCGCGCAGAACAGCGCGAGGTTGTCCTGCTCCTCGTCGACCAGCCAGTTGCCGACCGCGAAGAGCCCGACCGGAAGCGCGTAGGCGGTGGCGACCACGAGGGCCTTGACGGGGCCGCGCCGTCCGGGCAGTTCGCACCACAGGGCGCCCAGCACGAAGCCGCCCGTCGCCCAGGCCAGCTGCCACAGGCCGAAGGTCAGGAGCAGGTCGGGCAGCGCGAAGTTGTACCCGAGCGCCCCGGTCAGCCGGTCGCCCCTGACCAGGTCGGCCCAGACGAGGAGCACGCTGAGCGGCACCCCGGCCAGGTGGGCGGTGCGGGCGGCCCGGACGCCGTTGTCCCACCAGGTGTCGTACGGCCCCAGGGCGAGCGCGGCGTCGACGACGGTGAGGTGGCGGGGCAGGGCCGTGCTCGCGCCGGGCGGCCAGGCGTGCAGCCGCTCCAGGGCGTTCTCCAGCGGCCGCCGCCTCAGCAGCCCGTCGGCCGACTGCTGCCCCTGGTCCAGGCGGCGGAGCCGGGCGTGCACGTCGCGGAAGAGCCGGGCGCGGTCGAGGAGGACCGCCCGGTGGCCGACGGTGAGGGCGGCGCGCAGCGGCAGCGAGGTGCCTTCGAGCGGCAGGTCGAGCACGCCCCGGCGGGCCCGCCGGGTGAGCAGGTGCAGCGCGCCGATGTTCAGCAGGAGCCAACACGCGACCAGCAGCGCGCTGTTCGCGTACCAGCCCACCCCGAGGGCGACCAGGCTGCCGAAGACCGCGAGGAGCAGACGGCGGTCCCTGCCCCGGGGCGCCTGCCCGGGTCCGCGCCAGGTGCGGCCGCCCAGGCGCAGCACGCCGAGCATCGCGACACCGGGCAGCAGCCAGTCCAGGCCGAGCCACCAGTCGTGGAAGCGGGCGGCGGCCCAGGCCAGTTCGTACGCCCCGTTGCGCGCGTGCTCGGAGGCCGCGGCGGCGGGGTCGCTGAGCCAGGAGGCCCGGCGCCAGTCCCACTCGGCGGCGTACGCGTAGCAGGCGGCGACCACCACGGTCGCGGCCGTCGCGGTGAGCGCGGTCCGGCGCACCAGCGTGCCCGGCGGGACCGGCGGTACGAGCCCGCCCTCCGCCGCCAGCCGCCAGATCGCGACGGCCAGACCGGCGAAGCCGAGCACGACGACGCAGCCGACGGCGACCGCGAGCAGGGCCACGTACAGGTCGCCCCGCAGCCCGGGCTGGAGGTCGGGCACCCGGTCCTGGCCCACCAGCGTGGGCCAGCCGACACTGACGGCCAGCGGCGGTACGAGCAGGAGGCCCGCCGTGACCAGCGGCCCCCGCCCCGGGCGGCCGAAGGCGAACAGCAGCCCGCCCGCCACGGCGGTGGACGCCATCCCGAAGGCCGCCAGCTCGGGCGGGTCGTTGCCGGTGCCGTGGAGGTCCCGGCCCAGCAGCCAGAAGCTGCCGAGGCCGGCGAGGGCCCTCAACAGCAGCATGAGCCACAGGGCGTGCCGCAGGTTGCGCACGGCGACCGGTTCCAGGGACTGCCCGGACGGGCCGCGCGGGGCGCGGCCGAGGGCGAGGAGCACGAAGGCGACCAGGGCGACGGGCCACAGCAGCCCGCCCGCGTCGCTCAGCACGATGTGCCAGGGCCGGGAGCTCTGCGCGGCGAGCGCGCGGGGGAAGGGCGGATCGATCCCGGCGGTCAGCGGATGCCCGTCGCCGTCGTACGTTCCGGCGCCCGGCGCCCACAGCAGGGCGCGCCCCTCACGGCGCAGCGCGCCCGGCTCGGCGTAGGCCGCGCCGGTGCGGCCGGGGTCGAGCACGACGCGGCGCCAGTCGGCGCCGACGAGAGCCGGGGCCGGGACGAACGACACCGTCCAGCGCGGAGCCGTGGTGTCGACGCGCCAGGGGCCCACGCTCAGACCGGAGGCGTAGACGTCCATCCAGGCGTACGCGGAGAACTCGACGCGTACGCCGGAGGCTTCCTGGACCACGACGGGCGGCGCGGTACGGCGTTCTTCCCAGCGGGTGTACACGCGGTACGACGCGTCGGAGTCCTGCTCCTCGCGCAGCAGGCACGCCATCGCCTGCCGGTAACCGGCCGAACCGGGGCCCAGGAGGAGGTCGTCGGCCAACGGCCAGGCCGCGGGCGCGTGGACGGTCTGGGAGACGGTGACCCTGGTGTGCGTACGGCCGTCGTGCTCGACGCGGGCGACGGCCTCGGCCGGGGCTCCGGCGAGCCACTCGGGATGACAGGGCGCGCCCGGCACGCCCGAGTCCGCGCGCGCCGGAACGGGCCACGGGAGCAGGGCGAGGAGCATGCCGAGGAACAGGCCGAGCAACAACTCCCGCTTGCCCAACTCACCCTCCCCGCACGTGCGTTGAACCAGGCTAGCGGGGACGGTGATCCCCTCGGGGGAGAAACGGGCGTGCGGTGCGGGCGCGCACGACTCTCCGGGGCGCGTGCTGCCTCTGGGGCGGGAGTTGATGATGTGAGGATCGTTGTCGGCATCGTTATATGCGTCGGTTCGCACGGCGTTCGACGCATCAATGTCCCTGCCGCAACAGTCACTTGGAGTGTTCGGCGCGCGTGCGGCACGTGCTCGGCGCGTGCTCGGCCCGTGTGCGAGGGGGTCCGGTGGCGCGGACAGGTCACAGGCGTTCGTGACACGACAGCGGAACGTTAGCGGCGGCTGCCAGGATCGTGACGCGCCCCGCAGGCAACGGGCAGTCGCTGCTCGGCGGGGTGCACCCCAGTGCTGCCGATCCGTTGACCAGGACCGGCGGCACTGCCGGTGCCCGCCCCATCGGCCGGGCCCCGCCCCACCGTTGTGTCCCCGGCCGTGAGCCGCACGCGACACCACGCCGCCGCCACGAGGCAGTTCCGCTCCCTCAGCTTCGTGGCGAGGGTCCTCCGCGCACCGCGCGGGGACGCATCCGACGGCGTCCCCGCGCGCATGGCGACACGGGGAAGGTGTCCGTTCCACGGACGGCCGGACGGGGCGGGGGTCCCACCCGGCCGGCGGAGGCGGAGCGGGCCCCAACCGTGCAGGGTGCGGTTGGGGCCTCGGCGCGAGCGGGGGCCGTGAGGCGATCGATTGTCAGTCCCGCCTGCGATGCTCCGGGCATGGAGATGACAGTGCAGCTGACGATCGACTGCTCAGACCCGCAGAGGATGGTGGCCTTCTGGGCCGAGGCCCTGGGTTACGTGCCCGAGCCCCCGCCGGGCGGGCACGCCACGTGGCGCGCCTACTGGGCTTCGGTGGGGGTGCCCGAGGATGAGCTGCCGCCCGGTGCCGGGGACGTCCCCGAGTCGATCGTCGACCCCACGGGACGCGGACCGAGGGTGTGGTTCCAGCAGGTTCCCGAGCCGAAGGCCACCAAGAACCGGTGGCACTTCGACCTGAAGGTCGGCGGGGGCCGCGACGTCCCCCGGGACGTCCGCGCACAACGGGTCAAGGACACGGTGGCCCGCCTCGTCGGAGCCGGTGCCACCGTGCTGCGTACCAAGGACGAGCCGGAGACGGGGTTCTACGCCACCGCCCTGCAGGATCCCGAGGGCAACGAGTTCGACGTGGTGTGAGGCCCGGGCCGCGAGGGCGTCGGGGTCACCGGGCGCCCGACGCCCCCGCGAGCTTTCCCTCCAGGGCGTCCCGCACCCGAGTCAGCCGCGCTATCTCCGCGTCGATCGCGTCGATGCGCCGTCGCACCACCGCCGACCCCACGACACCGGAGCCCTCCGCCTGGCCCGTGCTCCCGCAGCGCGGCGGGGGATCGACGGCCAGCAGGTGCAGCCGGTCGGCCACGCCCCGTACGTCCTCCACCGTCAGCCCGAGCGCCAGCAACTCGCGGATCACGCGCAGCAGGGCGACGTCCCCGGGGCCGTACTCCCGTTGCCCCGAAGCCGTGCGCCCCGGGGGAGGGAGCAGCCCGCGCTGCTCGTAGAAGCGCAGGGCCCTGGGCGTGGTGCCCACCGCCGCCGCCGCGTCACCGATCCGCATGTCGGCCACCCCTCACTCGCGCACCCGCCCGTCCGCTCACCCGTGCTCGGGCAACTCCACGACCAGCATGCCGATGTGCTGCCCCTCGATCAGTTCCTGCAACGCGTGCGGCGCGCGATCGATGCCCGTGTACCGCACCACGGGGAGCCGGATCGCGCCCGAGCGGAGCCATTCGGCGAGCCGCCCCGTCCACTCCGCCTCCACGCCGGGGTGGTCGACGCCCAGGTAGCCACGTACCGACACGCCCTTGACGATCAGGCGGAACGCGTCCACCACCGCAGGGGCCGCACCCCCCGCCCCGTCCGCCGCCAACTGCCCCGACAGCGAACCGACCAGCGCGAACCGGGCGCCCTGCCGTGCCGCGTCGACCGCCGCCGTCAGCTGGGCCCCGCCGACGTTGTCGAGCAGGACGTCGATGCCGTCCGGCGCGGCCGCGGCGAGCTGCGCCCGCAGGCCCGTGCGGTCGTCGGCGGACGCCGACCGCCAGGACCCGGCGGTGAGCACGGCGTCGTAACCCAGCTCGTCGACCAGCCGCTCGGTCTTCCACGCCGACCCGGTCGTCCCGATCACGCGCGCCGCGCCGAGCAGCCGCGCGACCTGCCCGGCCAGCGACCCCACGCCGCCCGCCGCCCCCGTCACCAGGACGACGTCGCCCTCGCGCACCGCCGCGAGCCGGGTCAGCGCGCCGTACGCGGCGGAACCGGAGGACAGCGCGGCGACCGGATCGGGCAGCGCGGGGTCGACGGGGACGCACCCGGAGGCCGGTACGACGGCGTACTCCCGCCAGCCCAGGTAGTGCGTGACCAGGTCACCGGGGCGCAGTGGGCCGCCCTCCGGTGCGAGCACCACCTCTCCGACGGCCGGACCGAACAGGGTGTCCCCGGGGTTCAGCCCCGGCACGGGCGTGTCCTTCGCCGCTCCGCCGAGCAGGGTGCGCAGCCCTCCGAAGACGAGGAACTGCCGGTTGCGCACGAGGACTTCATCCGGTCCGGGGGCCGGGACCGGCGCCTCGACGACGGTGAAGTCCGAGGGCTTCGGCAGCCCGGCGGGCAGGGAGGAGAGCCGCACCTCGCGGCTCGTACGGACGGGGACGGAAGCCGTGGACGGCATGGACGACATGGGTGACCTCCAGGGACGGGACGGGCAGGGGAGCGGACGCGTACCACTGGGCGCGGTCCGGTGGGCGCGGTCCGGAGCGCGAGGACGCTAACCCCTGACGCGCGGGTCAGGGGCAAGCCCCGTTCACCCGTACGGCCACCCCAGCACGCGACACCCAGTGACAGGGGTTTCACTGAACGTGACCTACGAGGGGGGTCGTATCCCTGGGAGCCGTGCCGTGCGCTTCACCAAGACGTCCGTGGCCCTGTGCGCCGCCGCCACCGCCCTGCTGACCGCCGTCGCCCCGGCGGCCGTCGCCGACGACGGGCCGCACTACCCCGCGACGAACCCGCCGGCCACCAAGTGCCTGCCGTCGCTCTACGACCCGGCGACGGGACAGAAGAACAAGCCCGCGGGCCACTACTACGACGAGGCGCCCGACAAGGGCGTCGCCTGGTGGTTCTTCGCCCAGTCCGGCACCGGCACCCTGCCCTTCGCGCCCGCGCTGATCGAGGAGCTGAAGCGCACCGGGATCAAGGCCGAGCCGATCTGCCCGGTGGGCACCGCCGGCAACGGCACGGCCTTCTGGACCCCCGTCGGGTCCGACGGCTACGACAACATCAATCTGCTCAACCAGCGCATCTGGTACCCCGGCGGGTGGAAGTTCACCAACCCCAAGACCGGCCGCTCCGTGCGCACCGACGGCTTCTGGCTGCACGAGGTCCCGCTCATCTCCAAGGCGAGCGCCAACATCTACGTCGACGACAAGCCGGTCCCGCGCACGCTGGAGATGGCGCACTTCAGCACCTTCAACGTCTACCTGCAGCTGGCCTCGCCCCGGCTGAACCAGGGGCGCTTCACGCTCGGCCCGACGGACTGGAAGTTCATGCTCTCCGAGCCGTACCGCAAGGTGCTGCACGACGTCCTCGGCATCAACATCCCGACGGACACGCACGTGATCAGCCTGGAGATCAACGCGTCGTTCCTGCCGGACCAGAACATGCCGCTGAAGCCGGGCTTCAAGAGGGACTGAGGCCCGCGCGGCACGGGGCGGGCGTCCGGCGGGGAGCGGTGCCAAAACGATTTGGCACCGCCCCGGCGATCATGGCAAGGTGGGTCGCACCAAGGGGTGTAGCTCAGATGGCCAGAGCGCCGGTCTCCAAAACCGGATGTCGCAGGTTCGACTCCTGTCACCCCTGCCAGTCGGTGCGGCCCCCGTAGGACTCGGTCCTACGGGGGCCTTCCGCTGTCTGCCTCCCCGCCCCCGCCTCCTCGCTCCCGGCCGCCTGCCCGGCTGTTCGCCCGGCCGCCTGCTCGGCTGTCCGCCCGGCCTCCCGCCTGGCCGGATTCCGCTCGGTCGTCCGCCCTAAGCCGGATTGCCGATGGTGGGCGTTCCGGGCGCGGCCTAGCGTGTGTGCCGTACACGCAATCCTCGTACGACGCATTCGCAGCCGTGTCCGCTGCATCCGCTGTATCCGCAGCCGAAGGAGAACCGCCATGCCGGTCGACCTGAACCACACGTTCGTCTACGCCCACGACCCCAAGGCCTCCGCCGCCTTCCTCGGCGAGATCCTCGGGCTCGACGTCGCACCGCCCTTCGGCCCGTTCATCCCGCTGCCGACCAGCAACGGCGTCACCCTCGACTACGTGGAGCCGGGGCACGTCGACGGCGAGCACGAGAGGATCAGGACGCAGCACTACGCGTTCATCGTGTCCGAGGACGAGTTCACGGAGATCTTCGGCCGCGTCCAGGGCCGCGGGATCGAGTACTTCGCCGATCCGCAGCTCCAGCGGGCCGGGGAGATCAACCGCAACGACGGTGGCCGCGGGGTCTACTTCGCCGACCCCAACGGCCACGTCATGGAGGTCATCACCCGGCCCTACGGCTCGGGCACCATCACGGCCAACAGCTGAGCCGTCAGGGCCCGTTCAGCCCCCTGCGCCGGTCACACCTCCTGCCGCTCGGGCACCCGGCCGGGGGCGCCGGGGACGAGGACCGCGAGCGTCCTGCGCGCCTCGCGCCGCAGGGCGCGGCGCCGGGCGAAGGTCGCGGTGAGGGCGAGGACGGATACCGTGCCTCCGTAGAGGACCGTGGCGATCGTGGAGAGCAGCCCGACCGTCATCGGGCACGCACCTTTCTTCCCCCACTGGGCCGCCCGGAGCATTGCCGGGGCGGGCGTTGATGCGTCCGCCCCCACTCTACGGATCCGGGGGCGCGGCCGACAGCCCCTCTCGTGGCGGCGAGCCCGCCGCGGTGTACGGCAAACGTGTCGGGGGCCGCGTCAACGACCCCCGAACGTGGTGCTGTCGAGCCTGCGCTCGGACCGTCACAGTCGGCGCGCGGAGCGGATCGTTCTTCGCGATTCCGTCCCGGGGGCCAGTATGGCGCGGCCGCGACTTGTTCAGGGCGCTCGCTTCTTCCTGAATGCCGCGGGGTGGACGGCGGGGCCCTGAGCTGGGGCGGAGGTGCGGCCGGGGGAATTGTTCACGAGGTGCCGCCGGGCCGTCCTCTTTGTTCAGAACCAAATGCGGATGGGGCATCGGGACTGGAACGGGACATAGCGGGCCGGGTGCCAAATGGGGTCAGGTGGGGCATGGTGAGTGCGTTCGCAGCGTCAACTGCGACACCACGAACAGGAGTTCACCGCACTCGCACCGCACTCGCGGCGCACCCGCGGAGAGCTTCCGGACGTGGAGCCAGAGCACCACACGGACCGTCACCCGTACAGGAGTCGCTCCCATGATGATCTCCGCCTCCTTCCCCGCCCCTTCACCCCTCTCCATCCGCGTCGTCGTGATCGTGATCGTCACCGTCGTCACGGTGGTGCTCGCACGGCGCGGCTACGAGCCCGGTGAGGCACTGGCCCTCGTGGCCATGGTCACCACCACGGCCCTCGGCCTCGCCGGCCGCGTCGGCGGCTCCCCGCGCGCGGGCCGGTAGCGCGGATGTCCTCGGGACGGCGCGGGCGCCCGGAACGCCCGATCGACACCACCGTCCCGGCCCTGGCGGAGCTCGCGCGCGAACTGCGCGAGCTCCGTCGCGGGGCCGGGTTCAGCCTCGATCAGCTGGCGCGGCGGATCCACTCCAGCAAGGCCGCCCTCAGCATGGCCACGACGGGCCGGAACCTGCCGTCGCGCACGCTCGTGGTGGCCTGGGTGCTCGCCTGCGATCCCCGCCGGAGCGCCGACGTGGTAGGCAAGCGGTACGACAAGGTCGCCGAGGCCTACTGGGCGGCGATCCTGCCCGTACCGGTGGCCGCACCCGCACCCGCACCCGTACACCTCCCCGCCGTGGTCGACGCGGCCCCCGTCGTGCCCGCCGAGCCGCATTTCGGGAGCAAGGCGGCGGACCTCTTCGAGCAGGCCGCCTGGGCCTCGCTGGAGCCCGACCGCCGCACCTGGGGGATCGCCGCCCACCCCGCGCCCCTGCCCCTGCGCTTCACCCCCGCCCCCGTCGACTTCACCGACGCCGGGCCCAACCCGCCCGACCTGACCGGCCGTTACGCCGAGATCGCCGACGTCTACGCCCTCGTACCGTCCGGCCGCCTGGTCGTCCTGGGCGAGCGCGGCAGCGGCAAGACCCAGCTGGCCCGCCACCTCGGGACCCAGCTGCTGACCGCCGACGACCCGGTGCTCTGCGTCCTGATCTCCCTCACCGGCTGCGACGCCCTGCACGAGCTGCCCGCCTTCCTGGACTGGCTCGCCGGACGCCTGCCCGGGGACTCGCCGCACGAGATAGCCGCCATGCTCGGGCGGGGGAGGCTCGTCCCGGTCCTCGACGACTTCGACCGGCTCGGGCGCCGCGAGCGGGCCCGCCTGCTGCTCACCCTCGACCAGCTCCCGGACAGCGCCCGGTTCGTCCTGGTCGGCGGCTGGAGCGAGTACGCCACCGCCGTGGAGGACACCGACACGGTCCCGGCGGGCTGCGCCGCCGTACGGATCCAGCCGGTCGGCGTGGACGACCTCGACGGCTGGATCCAGCGGGGCTCGCGCCGGGCCGAGGCCAAGCGGAAGGACTGGGACGACGTCCTGGACGCCCTGCGCGGCGATCCGCGCGCCCCGGCCCGCAAGGTCCTGGCCGATCCGCTGCTCGCGGGGGCCGCCCGGGTCCTGTTCACCGACGGGCGCGGCGACCCCGCCGAACTGGTGGCCCCCGACGCGGACGCCGAGCTGCTGGAGAAGCGGCTGCTCGACCACCTGCTCGGCACCTTCGCGCCCCGCCGCCTGCTCCACCCGGAGGCGGTGGAGGAGCGGCGGCTTGAGCGACTGCTGCGGCTGATGGGGCATGCAGTACGGGAGCGGGGCGGACCGGTGCGGGACCTGCGGGTGCTGTACGTGGGGGTGCGGCACACACGGCGCTGGGCGGCCATCCACACGTTCGTGCTGGCCGTGCTGTGCTTCGCGGTGCCGGCTGAGGTGAGCGCGGGCGCCGACAGGTACACGTCCTCGGGCGCGACGGACGTCACCTTCGGGGTGACCGGTCTGCTGTTCCTGTGCCCGTACTTGTACGCCTACCTCCGGCACGACCGGGACGACCGTCTCGACCCGAACGCCGACGCGGTTCGGCTCGCGGTGCGGATGCTGGTGCTTCCGGCGCCGACGGTGGTCGCCGGCTTCGTGCTGACCGCCACCGCGGGGCTGGCACCCGGCCTCGTGCTGACGGTCCTGTTCGTGCTGTGCCAAGTGCTGAGCACCAGGCTGTCGCGGCCGCCGTACCGTCCATCGGGCCTCGACGGGCTCCTGTCCGTCGCGACCCTCCTCCTGATGCTGGTCGCCGCGTTGCTGATCGGCTCCCCCGTCGGCTTCCTCATCGTCGTTCACCTGCTGGCGCTGTCCACGCTCTCCGGCAGCTGGGCGCTGTCGCGGATGGTGTTCCGGCACCGGCACGACGCCATCGCCCCCCACCACCTGCACCGCACCCTGCACCTCGCCGTGCACCGCGGCGTCCTCACCCACACCCCCCAGGGCTTCGTCTTCACCCACCACGCCGTCGCCCGCTGGTACGCCGACGCCAAGCCCCCGGACGTACGGGAACGGAGTGCCGCCTGAGCCCCCGGGGGCGGCGCCGCACCCCCTCGCGGCGACCGTCCCCGACCCCGCCTCCCCACCGGCCCGTCCCACTGCCTAGGCTTGCGGCATGTCCGAAGAGTCCCCCCTGATCCGGAGCCTGCGGGCGGCGGTGGCCGCCGCGCCCGGCGACGTACCCCTGCGCCTGCACCTGGCCGAGCTGCTGCTCGCCGAGGGCAAGGGCGACGAAGCGGTGGCCGAGGCCGCCGTGGCGCTCCAGCACGCTCCCGGCGACGCCCAGGCGCGCGCCCTGATGGCCCGGGCCATGGGGATGCCCGCGCCCGGGGAGCAGCCCGGCGAGCAGCCCGCGGAGCCGGAGCGGGACGCCGAGGGGCCCGGGGCCTACGACTGGCAGGCCGCCGAGCGCGAGGTCCGGGACATCGTGCGCCCCCGCTACACCGCGGAGCACGAACACGACGGCGACGGCGCCGCCGAGGCGCCCCTGACCAGCGACGGCTCCGGTGACCCGGGGGAGGCCGAGGCCTGGGAGGTCGAGGCGCCCGGGGCCCGCGACGGCGTGCGCCTGGCCGACGTCGGCGGCATGCAGGACGTCAAGGACCGCCTGGAGGCCGCCTTCCTCGCCCCGATGCGCAACCCCGAGCTGCGCCGGCTGTTCGGCAAGAGCCTGCGCGGCGGGCTGCTGCTGTACGGGCCGCCCGGCTGCGGCAAGACCTTCATCGCCCGCGCGGTCGCCGGGGAGCTCGGCGCGAACTTCCTGTCGATCTCCCTGTCCGACGTGCTCGACATGTACATCGGCAACTCCGAGCGCAACATCCACGAGCTCTTCCAGACCGCCCGCCGCAAGGCGCCCTGCGTGGTCTTCCTCGACGAGCTGGACGCGCTCGGCGCCAAGCGCAGCCGCTCCCACCACAGCGGACTGCGCAACGTCGTCAACCAGCTGCTCGGCGAGCTCGACGGCATCGACTCGGCCGCCAACGAGGGCGTGTTCCTGCTCGCCGCCACCAACGTGCCCTGGGACGTCGACATCGCCCTGCGCCGCCCCGGCCGGCTGGACCGCACCCTGCTCGTGCTGCCGCCCGACGCGCCCGCCCGCGAGGCGATCCTCCAGTACCACCTGCGCGACCGGCCCATCGAGAACGTCGACCTGGGCAAGCTGGTGCGGGCCACCGAGGACTTCTCCGGCGCGGACCTGGCGCACGTCTGCGAGAGCGCCGCCGAGGCCGCGCTCCTGGACTCCGCCCGCTCCGGCACCGTACGCATGATCAACGGCAAGGACCTGCTCGTCGCCGCGCGGCAGCTGCGGCCGTCCACCGACGCGTGGTTCGCCGCCGCGCGCAACGTGGCGATGTTCGCCAACGACGGCGGGATGTACGACGACCTGGTCGCGTACCTGAAGAAGAAGCGCAAGCTGTAGTGGACGCCGCCACGGGGACGCCCGGCGGCCGGGGGAGGGCCTGATGGCCGGCGGGGGAGTGCGGGAGCGCGCCGAGGTGCTCTACGAGCTCGACCGGTACGACCAGGCCGCCGCGCTGCTCGCCCAGCACCTGGCCCAACACCCGGGCGACAGCGACGCGTTGGTCCTGCTCGCCCGCTGCCGCAGGCACCTGCACGACCTGCACGGCGCCATGGCCCTGCTCGACGAGGCGCTGCGCGGCGACCCTGAGCTGCTGACCGCGTGGGTCGTGCGCGCCGACGTGCTGCTCGCCCTGCGGGCCTACCCGGACGCGGAGTTCGCCGCGCACCGGGCCGTCGAGCTGGCCCCGCAGTTCTGGGGCGGCCACCACCTGCTCGCCATGGTGTGGGACGCCACCGCCGAGAACTTCGGCAACCCCGCCTGGAAGCGCGCCCGCCGCGCCCAGGCCCACCAGGCGGCCCTGCACGCGGTCTCCCTCGGCCCGCAGGAGGCGTCCGCGCACTTCCTGGTGGGCCTGACCGCGCACCGCATGAAGAACCTCGCCGTCGCCCGCCAGGCGTACGAGACCACGCTGCGCCTGGACCCGGAGAACAGCGAGGCCCACAACAACCTGGCCCTGCTGCACCTGCGCGGCCGCTGGTTCACGCGCGGCGCCTGGACCCGCGCCGCCGAGGGCTTCGTCGACTCGGCGGCCCACGACCTGAACGACCGCGAGGCCCGCTTCAACCTGGAGACCATGGCCTGGGGCGTGGCGGCGGGCGCGCGCTGGGTGGCGCTCGCCGGGTTCTTCACCGCGATGATCGCCACCGCCGGACTGCGCACCGGGCAGCGCGGATCGGGCCCGGTCGTCGGTGAACTCGTCGGCGCGGGCCTGGCGTTGGCCTTCTGGGGCGCCTGGTTCCTGTGGCAGCGGCGGCGGGTGGCGCCCCGGTTGCGGCGCCCGCTGATGCTGGTGGCGCGCGCCTGCCCGCCGGTCATCGCGATGGCGGTGGCGGTGGGCGCGGTGGCGCTGTACACGGTGGTGGCCTTCGCGCTGCCGTACGCGGACGCAGGCCTGATCGGCGGGCTCGGCGCGCCGGTGTTCTGGGGTCTGGTGCTCACGTACTGGATCAGCCGCGCGGCCCTGCGGCGGCGGCTCTCGGCGCGCCGCTAGGCATCCGCTTGAGGCTCGCTCGGACCCCGCTGGGGGACGCGCGCCTCTCCTGCCGCCCCTGTTTCCCTTGCGCACGCCCCTGACCTGCTCCGATGGCGTACGGGACCGGTCCGGCGGCCGTCCGGGTGCCCGGCCCGTGGTGGTCCGGGGCGCGTGCCGCCCCCGAGACTGGAGGGACTGCCCGGCCGACGCGGCCTGGCTCGCCTGTGCGTACGGTCCGTTCGGTCCATGGGAATGCAGAGCTGGGGGCGCCATGCGGCGGCTTGGGGTAGCACTGATAGGCGCGGGGCTCATCGCGCGCATGCACCTGGAGGCGTGGGTGGCCGCCGGAGCGGACGTGCGCGTCCACTCGCTGGACGGCAAGGCCGCCGACCTGGCCGCCGAGTTCGGCGCCAAGGCCGTCGACTCGCTGGCCGAGGCGCTGGACGGCGCGGACGCCGTCGACATCTGCTCGCCCACCGGCACGCACCGCGACGTCGCGCTCGCCGCGATCGAGCGCGGCGTGGCCGTCGTCTGCGAGAAGCCGCTGTCCGCGGACGTCGCCGAGGCCGAGGAGATCGTGGACGCGGCGGAGCGGGCCGGGGTGCCCGTGTACCCCGCGCACGACATCCGCTTCGCGCCCGCGTTCTCGCGGCTGCACGACCTGGTGGCCGGCCGGGACTTCGGGGCCGGGACGGTCGCCCGCTTCCTCATCGCGGGGTACCACCCGCGGGCCTGGGACGGGTACGCCTCCGCCGAGTCCGGCGGCATCCTCACCGACCAGATGCTGCACGGCGTGGACATCGCGTACTGGCTCTTCGGCGACGTCGTCCGCGTCCACGCCCACTACCAGGGCAGGATCGAGGCGCCCGCCCCGCAGGGCACCTCGGCCACCGGCACGGCCGTCCTCACGCACGCCAAAGGCGCGCTGAGCCAGGTGGTCTGCCGCTGGACGCCGACGCCGGACCCGATCATCCGCGTCGCGTACCACGTCTCCGGCACCGGCGGCACGGTCGTCCACGACTCCGAGTGGCCGCAGGAGATCCAGGTCAGCGGCGGCCCTTCGGGCGCGTTCGCCTACCTCGGGGAGTCCCCGTTCCTGGCCGAGATCGGCGAGTTCGCCGCGGCGCTGCGGGGCGGCCCCGCGCCGCGCCTGGTCGCCCACGACGCCCTGGCCGCCGTCCGCGTCACCCAGGCCGCCGCCCGGTCCGCCTGGACGGGCCGCGCCGTCGAACTGCCCGTGAAGGGGGCCACCGCATGAAGGTCGCCGTGTTGTCGTTCGCGCACGAGCGCGCCGCGACGTACGCCCGGCTGCTCCACGAGGCGGCGGACGTCGACCTCGCCGTCGCCGATCCGGGCCACGAGGGGCGGGGGAGCGCGGTCGCCGCAGAGCTGGGCGCCACGTACTTCGGCGGCTGGGAGGAGGTCTTCGCCTGGGGGCCCGACGCGGTCGTGGTGACCGCGGAGGCCACCGGGCAGCGCCCGCTCGTCGAGCGCGCCGCGCTGGCGGGCGCCCACGTGCTGTGCGAGCGGCCGTTCGCCGACGACGAGGCTGACGCCGAGGCCATGGTGGACGCCTGCGAACGGGCCGGGGTGCGGCTGCGCCTGGCCTCGCCGGTCGCCTACGGGCCCGCCTTCGCGGCGGTGCGCGCGGAGCTGGCCAAGGAGGACGTGATGGGGGGCCTGACCACCGTGTACGGCGCGCTCAACCCGCCGCTGCCCCGGTCCCCGGAGCGCGGGGTCCTCGACGCCTGCGCCCCGTACCTGCTCGACCTCGTGGACGCGGTCCTGGGCGGGCAGCCGGCCCAGGAGGTGTACGCGCAGGCCAACAGCGTGCTCGGCGGTGACCCGGACGTGGCGAGCGCGGCGCTGCTCACCGTGCGCTACGCCGACTCCACCGTCCTGTCCCTGGACTGCAGTTGGGGCGTCGCCGACCGGGGGCCCGGGGTCGAGGGCCCCGTGGTCACCTTCGTCGGGGAGCGCGCCTCGGTGGAGTTCAGCGCCGCACCCCGGCTGATCGGCGGCTTCGACTCCGCTGGTGCCGGGGAGCGTTGGGTGACCCGCGGCGACGATCCGTACGCCGTGATGCTCGCCGCGTTCCTGGCGGGCGTCCGGGGCGGCGCCGACACCGGGCCCGACGGCGCCGCCGGGCTGCGTGCGCTGCGCATCGTGCGCGCCGCCCGCGAGTCCGTGCGCACCGGACAGCCGGTCGAGCCCGCCACGGCGCCCGCCGTGCCCGCGGCGTCCGGCTGAGCGCGGACGGCCCTGGCCCGTTCGCGCCCGTCGGCGCGCGTGGACAGGCACTCTGTTCTCGAACGCACATGATTCCTGACGTACTTGGGAGACGTACATGACCACCATCGGCATCATCCTCGGCAGCACCCGGCCCGGACGCGTCGGACCGCAGATCGGGGAGTGGATCGAGAAGGCGGGCAGCGCCCGCGAGGACGCCGACTTCCAGATCGTCGACATCGCCGACTACGACCTGCCGCTCTTCGACGAGCCGGGCTCGCCGCGCCTGGGCACCTACGCGCACGAGCACACCCGCGCCTGGTCCGCCAAGATCGCCGAGCTCGACGGGTTCGTCTTCGTGACGCCCGAGTACAACCGGTCGATCCCGGCCGCCCTGAAGAACGCCATCGACTTCGTCTACAACGAGTGGAACCACAAGGCCGCCGGCTTCGTGGGCTACGGCAGCAACGTCAGCGGCTCGCGCGCGGTGGACCACCTGCGCCACATCGCCGCCGCCGTGCAGCTCTCGGGCGTCTACACGCAGGTCAACCTGTCGCTGCAGACGGACTTCCAGCAGTTCACGACCTTCGCCCCGGGCGAGCGCGCCGAGGGCGCGCTGCAGGAGATGCTCACCGAGGTGGTCACGCTGACGGAGGCACTCGCGCACAAGCGCCAGGCCTGAGCGGGGAGTTGCCGCGGGCCCGTCCCCTCTCGGGGGGACGGGCCCGCTCGTCGTACGGGTCGTGTCGGCTCGTCGTACGGGTCGTGTCGAATCGTCGTACAGGACGGGCCCGCTCGTCGTACGGGAGTGCAGGCGTACGTCTGGGACTACCAGGTCAGCGGGAGCTCGATCAGGCCCTGCATCGTGCTGCCCGGCTTGCAGGGGACGTCGTCCGCGGGCACGGCGAGGGCGAGGCCGGGCAGCCGGTCGAACAGCGTCCACAGGGCGATCTCCAGCTCGGCCCTGGCGAGGTTCTGCCCCAGGCACTGGTGGGCGCCGAAGCCGAACGCCAGGTGGTGGCGCCCGCCGCGCTCCCAGTCGAGGCGGTCGGGGTCCGCGAAGACGTCGGGGTCCCGGTTGACCAGCGAGAGCGGGAAGACGACGCCCTCCCCGGCGCGGATGGTCAGCCCCTCGACGTCGATGTCCCGGGTCGCCCTGCGCAGCATGATGTCCGCGATGGACGTGAAGCGCAGCAGCTCGTCGACGACGGTCGGCATCAGCGACCGGTCGGCCCGCATCGCGCGCAGCGCGTCGGGGTGGCGCAGCAGGGTGTAGGTGCCCAGCGAGATCATGTTGGCGGTCGTCTCGAAGCCGCCGACGAGCAGCACGCCCGCGAGCGCGACCAGTTCGTCGCGGTCCTCCCGCCCCTCCGCGCGCCCGGCGCGGATCAGGTCGGCGAGCAGCCCTTCGCCGGGCTCGTCCCAGCGGCTGTCGACCAGCTCGGTGAAGTACTCCTTCAGCTCCGCGCGGCCCCGCTCCACGTCCTCGGGCCGCAGTCCCAGCGTCAGGCGCCGGGACTGCTCCTCGAAGAAGCCGGCGTCGGCGTACGGGGCGCCGAGCAGCGCGCAGATCACCATGGCGGGCAGCGGGAAGGCGAAGGCCGTCACCAGGTCGGCGGGCGGCCCCTGGCGCACCAGCGCGTCCAGGAGCCCGTCGACCGTCTCCTGGACGCGGGGGCGCAGGGCGGCGATCCGTTTGGTGGAGAAGCTCGGGATGAGCCTGCGCCGCTGGGCGTTGTGCTCGGGGTCGTCGACGCCGACGAGGGGCAGCCGCTGGCCGCGCACGGTCGCTCCGCGCGCGGTGGGGGACGGGAAGTCCGGGTGCGTGCGGTCGCTGGACAGGCGTGGGTCGGCGAGCAGCCCGCGCGCCGCCGCGTGCCCGGTGACCGCCCACGCGGGGCGGCCGTCGAACAGGGAGACGCGGGCCAGCGGCCTGTCCTCGCGCAGGGGCCGGTAGCCCTCGGGCGGGTGGTAGGGGCAGGTGCGGTCCTGCGGGAAGGGGACGGCGGCGGGCGCGCCGTCGGGTGCGTCGAGGCGTGTGCCGGAGCGCGCGTCGGACGGCACGCCGGCCGGTAAGTCTGTCGTCACGGAGGGACCTCGTTCTGCTCAGTGGGGTACACCCAGTCAGTAGGTGTATGAGCCATGTACGGGCGTCACGCTAGGCGCGCGGCCTTGAGGTCCCCTCGAAGCCCGTACGAACGGCGATCGACGCCGGACCCCGGCAGCGGGCCGGAACCGGTCGTTCGACGCCCGCCTCTCGAAGGGGTGTTCAGAGCGGCTTGAGAGCGGCGCCCCATCGGTCCGCCAGGTGCGATCGTCGGGCAGTCGGCGACGTACCACGGGGGTGGATCCGCCCGCCCCGTCGCGTTCGTACCAGCACGGACGCGGATGACGCCCGGGACATCTCACTCGGTTGGGAAGGATTCCATGAGCGACGCAATCTCCTTCGAGGAGCCGTGGGCGCGGACCCACCAGTTCGACCCGCCCGCGCTCTTCGACGAACTGCGCGCGAAGCGCCCCCTCGCGCGGATGGAGTACCCCGACGGCCACATCGGCTGGATCGTCTCCAGCTACGAACTGGCCCGCAGCGTCCTGAGCGACCTGAGGTTCAGCCACAGCACCGAGGTCGGCCACTTCCCGGTCACGCACCGCGGCCAGGTCATGCCCAACCACCCGAGGATCCCCGGCATGTTCATCCACATGGACCCGCCGGACCACACCCACTACCGGCGCATGCTCACCGGCGAGTTCACCGCCCGCCGTGCCCAGCTCCTCGCGCCCCGGGCCGAGGCCGTCGCCGCCGAGCAGATCGAGGTCCTGAAGCGCCTCGGGCCCGGCGCCGACCTGGTGAAGAACTTCGCCAAGCCGCTCTCCCTGCGCGTCCTGTCGGAGTTCGTCGGCCTGCCCTACGACCAGGTCCACCGCTACGGCCACGCGCCCACCCTGCTGCACGACACCGACGCCGACCCGCAGGAGGTCGTGGCCGCCATGGGCGAGGCCGCGGCGTTCTTCGCCGAGGTCATCGCCGACCGCCGCGCCGACCCCCGCGACGACCTCATCAGCCGCCTCATCGCCGGTGGCGAGCTCTCCGACGAAGAGCTCGGCAACATGGTCACCCTGCTCCTCTTCGCGGGCTACGAGACCACCGAGAGCGCCCTCGCCGTCGGCGTGTTCGCCCTGCTGCACCACCAGGACCAGCTGAAGGCCCTGCGCGCCGAGCCGGCGAAGCTGGACGGCGCCATCGAGGAACTGCTGCGCTACCTGAGCGTCAACCAGTACGACACGTACCGCACGGCCCGCGAAGACGTCGAGCTCGCGGGCGAGACGGTCCGCGAGGGCGACAGCGTCACGGTGTCCCTGCCCGCCGCCAACCGCGACCCGGCCAAGTTCGGCTGCCCGGCCGCGCTCGACATCGACCGCGAGACCTCCGGCCACGTCGCCTTCGGCTTCGGCATCCACCAGTGCCTGGGGCAGAACCTCGCCCGCGTCGAGCTGCGCGCCGGGTTCTCCGCGCTCCTGCGCGCCTTCCCCGACCTCGACCTCGCGGTCGCGTTCGAAGACGTACCGCTGCGCCTCAAGGGGTCCGTCTTCGCGGTGAAGAGCCTGCCCGTCACCTGGTGAACCCCGGGTGATCCCCCCGGTGACACCCCTTTTCCCCGAAAGGACCCGCGGCCCCGTGCGCACCGACCTGATCAAGCCCCTTCCCAGCGTCCTCCAGGAGCACGCGGCCCGGTTCCCCGGCAAGGTCGCCTTCGAGGACGACCGGCGCTCGGTCACCTACCGGGAGCTGGACGCACGGACCCGCAACCTCGCCGGGCACCTGGCGCACCTGGGCGTCCGGCGCGGCGACCGGGTGGCCCTCTGCCTCGGCAACACCGTCGCCGCCGTGGAGGGCTACCTGGCCGCCGTGCGCGCCGGGGCCGTCGGCGTGCCCCTCAACCCCGCCTCCGCCCAGGCCGAGCTGGAGCACCTGCTCGCCGACAGCGGCGCCGTGCTCGTCCTCACCGACTCCGCCCGCGCGGAGCGCCTGGCGCGGGTGGCCGCGCCCGGGACGACGTTCCTGGTCACGGGCGACCCGGCCGCCGGGGACACCGGGACGGACACGGACGGCGAGGCCGCCGTCCACTCCTACGACCTCCTCGCGCGCACCGAGCCGCCCGTCCCCGCCCGGGACGACCTCGGCCTCGACGAGGTGGCCTGGATGTTCTACACCTCCGGCACCACCGGCAGGCCCAAGGGCGTCCTGTCGACGCAGCGCAACTGCCTGTGGTCCGTGGCCTCCTGCTACGTACCGATCCCCGGCCTCACCCACGAGGACCGGGTCGTCTGGCCGCTGCCGCTGTTCCACAGCCTCTCGCACATCGCGTGCGTCCTCTCCGTCACCGTCGCGGGCGCCACCGCCCGCCTGGTGGACGGGAGTTCGACCGAGGACGTCATCCGGGTCATGGGCGAGACCGACGCCACCTTCCTGGCCGGCGTGCCCGCCCTCTACCACCACCTGGTGGCGGCCGCCCGGCGCGACGGCTTCTCCGCCCCCGCCCTGCGCATCGGCCTGGTCGGCGGCGCGGTCACCGGCTCCGAGCTGCACCGCGACGTCGAGGAGACCTTCGGGATACCGCTCGTCGACGCCTACGGCTCCACCGAGACGTGCGGCGCCATCACCATGAACCCGCCCGGCGGCGCGCGCGTCGAAGGCTCCTGCGGCCTCCCCGTGCCGGGAGTCGGCGTACGGATCGTCGACCCCGCCACCGGCACCGACGTCCCGGACGGCCGGGACGGCGAGGTCTGGGTCAGCGGACCCAACGTCATGGTCGGCTACCACAACAGCCCGGAGGCCACCGCCGAAGCCGTCCGCGACGGCTGGTTCCGCACCGGCGACCTCGCCCGGCGCGACGCCGACGGCTACTTCACCATCCGCGGCCGCATCAAGGAACTCGTCATCCGCGGCGGCGAGAACATCCACCCCGAAGAGGTCGAGGCCGTCCTGCGCACCGTCGACGGCGTCGCCGACGCCGCCGTGGCCGCCGCCCCGCACCCGGTGCTCGGCGAGGTCCCGGTCGCGTACGTCGTCCCCGGCCCCGACGGGTTCGACGCCGACGCCCTGATCGCGCGCTGCCGGGAACGGCTCTCCGCCTACAAGGTGCCCGAGCGCGTCCACGAGATCACCCGCGTCCCCCGCACCGCCTCCGGCAAGACCCAGCGCCGCCTCCTGGCCGACCAGCCGGGCGTCCTGCGCTACGAGGCGGTCACCCACGCCGACGCGCCCGCCGCCACCGGCCCCGACGCGGCCGTCGCCGACGCCCTGCGCGAGGGCCTCGCCGCCCTCGACGGGCGCACCCGCACCGCCCGCCTCCAGCACCTGGTGCGCACCGAGACCGCCCTGGTCCTGGACGGCGTCGAGCGGCCCGAACGGGTCCCCGCCGACCGGGCGTTCCGCGACCTCGGCCTCACCTCCCAGGCCAGCGTCGCCCTGCGCAACCGCCTCGCGCTGCGCACCGGGCTCGCCCTCCCGGCCACGGCCGCCTTCGACCACCCCACGCCCGCCGCCCTCGCGGCCTTCCTGGGCGCCGAACTCTTCGGTCAGGAGGGCGGGTCGGAAGCGGCTCACGACACCGTCGCCGACCCCGACGAGCCGCTGGCCGTCGTCGGCATGGCCTGCCGCCTGCCCGGCGGCGTCACCTCGCCCGAGGAGCTCTGGCGGCTGGTCGCCGACGGCGTCGACGCCGTCTCCGGCTTCCCCGACGACCGGGGCTGGGACCTGGATGCCCTGTTCGACGCGGACCCGGACCGGCCGGGGACGTCGTACACCGACCAGGGCGGCTTCCTCCACGACGCCGGACTCTTCGACGCCGCGTTCTTCGGGATCTCGCCGCGCGAGGCCGTGGCGATGGACCCGCAGCAGCGGCTGCTCCTGGAGACCTCCTGGGAGGCCCTGGAGCGCGCGGGCATCGACCCGCTCTCCCTGCGCGGATCCGACGTCGGCGTGTTCACCGGACTCTTCCACCAGGGGTACGCGTCCGGTGCGGCCGGCTCCGCGCTGGAAGGGTTCGCCACCACCGGCCTCGCCTCCAGCGTCGCCTCCGGCCGCGTCAGCTACGTCCTCGGCTTCGAGGGCCCCGCCGTCTCGGTCGACACGGCCTGCTCCTCTTCCCTGGTCGCCGTCCACCTGGCGGCCCAGGCGCTGCGCTCCGGCGAGTGCTCCATGGCGCTGGCCGGGGGCGTGGCCGTGATGGCGACGCCCGACCACTTCGTCGAGTTCTCGCGCCAGCGCGCCCTGGCCGCCGACGGCCGCTGCAAGGCCTTCGCGGACGCCGCCGACGGCACCGGCTGGTCCGAGGGCGTGGGCGTGCTGGTCCTCGAGCGCCTGTCGGTGGCCCGCGAGCGCGGCCACCAGGTCCTGGCGGTCGTGCGGGGCAGCGCGGTCAACCAGGACGGCGCGTCCAACGGCCTGACCGCCCCCAACGGCCCCTCCCAGCAGCGCGTCATCCGCAAGGCCCTGGCCAACGCGGGCCTGGCGCCCGCCGACGTGGACGTGGTCGAGGCGCACGGCACGGGCACGGCACTGGGCGACCCGATCGAGGCGCAGGCCCTGCTCGCCACCTACGGCCGTGATCGCGAGGCCGAACACCCGCTGTGGCTGGGCTCGTTGAAGTCCAACATCGGGCACACCCAGGCCGCCGCCGGTGTGTCGGGCGTGATCAAGATGGTCCAGGCACTGCGCCACGGCGTGCTGCCCAGGACGCTGCACGTGGACGCCCCGTCGTCGAAGGTGGACTGGTCGGCGGGCGCGGTGGAGCTACTGACCGAGGCGCGCGACTGGCCGCGCGGTGAGCGCCCGCGCCGCGCGGGCGTGTCGTCGTTCGGCGTGAGCGGCACCAACGCGCACCTGATCCTGGAGGAGGCGCCGGACGAGGCGCCCCGGCCCGCTGCCCCGGCGGACGGCGTGGTCCCGCTGGTGGTGTCGGCCCGCAGCGAGGCGTCGTTGGCGGGCCAGTCCGAACGCCTCGCCGCCCTCGTGGGGCACACCCCGCTGACGGACCTGGCCGGCTCCCTCGTGGCGCACCGGGCGCTGCTGGGCGAGCGCGCCGTGGTCGTGGCGGGCTCCGACGAGGAGGCGCTGGCCGGACTGCGTGCCCTGGCGCGGGGCGAGAGCGCGCCGGGCGTGGTCTCCGGGTCGGGGACGGCCGGCAAGGTGGTGTGGGTCTTCCCGGGCCAGGGCTCGCAGTGGGCCGGTATGGGCCGCGAACTGCTCGACGCGTCACCGGTGTTCGCCGCGCGAGTCGCGGAGTGTGCGGTGGCGCTTGAGCCGTACGTGGACTGGTCGCTGATCGATGTCCTGCGCGGTGAGGCGGAGCCCGAGCTCCTTGACCGGGTGGATGTGTTGCAGCCCGCGAGCTTCGCGGTGATGGTCGGTCTGGCGGCGGTGTGGTCGTCGGTGGGCGTGGAGCCGGATGCGGTGGTGGGTCACTCGCAGGGCGAGATCGCGGCGGCGTGTGTGTCCGGTGCGTTGTCGCTGGAGGACGCCGCTCGGGTGGTGGCGCTGCGCAGCCAGGCGATCCGCGAGCGTCTCGCGGGTCGTGGCGGCATGGCGTCGGTCGCGCTGACCGAGGCCGAGGCCGTTGCGCGCCTGGGGAGTTGGGCGGACCGGGTCGAGGTCGCCGCCGTCAACAGCCCGACCTCCGTGGTCGTCGCGGGTGACGCGGCAGCGCTGGACGAGGCCCTCGCCGCCCTGGAGTCCGAGGGCGTACGGGTCCGCCGCGTCGCGGTCGACTACGCCTCGCACACCCGGCACGTGGAGGACATCGAGGACGTCCTGGCCGAGAAGCTCGCCGGGATCGACGCCCAGGCCCCCGCCATCCCCTTCTACTCCACCGTCACCCGCGACTGGATCTCCGACTCCGGTGTTCTGGAAGGTGGTTACTGGTACCGCAACCTGCGCGGCCAGGTCGGCTTCGGTCCCGCGATCGCCGCCCTCGTCGCGCAGGGCCATGACGCCTTCATCGAGGTCAGCGCCCACCCCGTCCTCGTCCAGCCCGTCGCGGAGACGGTGTACGAGGCCGGGAGCGACGCGCTCGTCACCGGCTCGCTCCGGCGCGAGGAGGGCGGTCCGCAGCGCCTCCTGGCCTCGATGGCCGGGGCGTTCGTGCGCGGCGTGCCCGTGGACTGGACGGCCGTGCTGCCCGCCGGTGCCGACACGGCGCGCGTGGACCTGCCCACGTACGCCTTCGACCACCAGCACTACTGGCTCCAGGCGGGCCGACCGGACGGTGACGCGGGTTCCCTCGGGCTCTCCGGTGCCGACCACCCGTTGCTCGGCGCGGTCATCCGGGTCCCCAACTCGGGCTCCCTGATGGCCACCTCGCGCTGGTCGCTCAAGGACCACCCCTGGCTCGCCGAGCACGTCCTGGGCGACGCGGTGCTGGTGCCCAACGCCGCGCTGGTCGAGCTGGCCCTGCGCCTCGGCGACCTGGTCTCCACCCCGGTGCTCGACGTCCTGGACGTCGAGGCGCCCGTCGTGCTGCCCCCGCGCGGGAGCCGGGGCGTGCAGGTCGTCGTCGGCGAGCCCGACCCTGACGGGCGGCGCACCGTGGAGGTCTACTCGCAAGGCGGGGACGCCCCGCTGGACGGCGAGTGGACGCGCCACGCGCACGGCACCCTGGCACCGTCCGCCACCCGAGAGGCCCCTGCGCCGACCGGTACCGGACTCGAAGTCGCTCTGGAAGTGCGGCAGTCGAGCGAGGCCGGGCGCTACGGCCTGCACCCCTCGCTCCTCGACGCCGCCGTCCGCACGGCCGTCCCGTCGGACCACCTGCCCGCCGTCTGGACCGGCGTCTCGCTCCTCGCCTCCGGGGCCTCCGCCCTCACGGTGAGCGGGAGCGGTACGTCCGACGAAGGCGCCGCCCTGCTGCTCGCCGACCCCACGGGGCAGCCGGTCATGACGATCGCGGGCGTGCGCGGCGTACCGTTCGCGCCCGAGCGGCTCGGCATCAGCGGCGCGGCCACGCACGACGCCCTGTTCCGCGTCGAGTGGGCGCCCCTGGCGCTCCCCACCGCGGACCGCGCCCCCGTGTCGGTGACCGTCGCGTGCGGGGAGGACGTCGTCGCGGCGAGCCACTCCGCTCCCGAAGTCCTCGTCCACGAAGCCGGGTCCACCGGCGACGACCCGCGCCCCGCCCTCGCCGCCGCCCTCTCCGTGCTCCAGGCGTGGCTCGCGGAGCCCGCCCTTGAGGAGACCCGCCTGGCCGTGGTCACCGGGGACTCCGACGCGGTCGACGTCGCCGCCGTCCGGGGCCTGGTGCGCTCGGCGCAGTCGGAGCACCCGGGGCGGATCGTGCTCGTCGACCTCGACGCGGGGTCCCGGTCCGCGCTGCCCGCCGCCCTGCAGTCCGGCGAGCCCCAGCTCCGGGTGCGCGGCGGCTCCGCCCAGGTGCCCCGTCTGGTGCGGACCTCGGCGCGCCCGGGTGCGTACGCCCGTCCGCTGGATCCGGAGGGCACCGTCCTGATCACCGGCGGCGCGGGCACCCTCGGTGCGCTCACCGCGCGGCACCTGGTCACCGACCACGGCGTCCGCCACCTGCTGCTGGTCAGCCGTCGCGGTGAGGCGCCCGAGCTGTGCGCGGAGCTGACCGCGCTGGGCGCGAGCGTCACGGTGGCCGCGTGCGACACGGCCGACCGCGCCCAACTCGCGTCGCTGATCGACCAGATACCGGCCGAGCACCCGCTGACCGCCGTGGTCCACTCGGCGGGCGTCCTGGACGACGGCGTGCTCACCGAGCTGACGCCCGAGCGCGTCGACACCGTGCTGCGGCCCAAGGTGGACGCGGCCCGGCACCTGGACGAGCTCACCCGGGAGCTGGACCTCGCCGCGTTCGTCCTCTACTCCTCGGCCGCCGGCGTCCTCGGCAACCCCGGGCAGGGCAACTACGCGGCCGCCAACGCCGGTCTCGACGCGGTGGCGCGCCGCCGCCACCGGCTCGGCCTGCCCGCCGTGTCCCTCGCCTGGGGCTACTGGTCGGCGGTCAGCTCCATGACCGAGCACCTCGGCGCCGCCGACCTGCGCCGCAACCAGCGCATCGGGATGTCCGGCCTGACCGGGCCCGAGGGCATGGCCCTGCTCGACGCGGCCCTGGCACCCGGCACTCCCGGTCCGTCCGGCCCGGAGGCCGCCGACGGCACCCTGGTGGCCGCGAAGTTCGACGTGGCCGCGCTCCGCCGCGCCGCCGCCGAAGGACCCGTACCGGCCCCGCTGCTCGGGCTCGTCCCGGCCACCCGGCCCGTCGCCCGCGCGGCGGCCCCCGCCGGCGGTCTCGCCGCGCACCTCGCCGCCCTGGACGCCGACGCCCGCACCGAGGCGCTGGTGGACCTCGTGCGACGGCACGCCGCCGAGGTGCTCGGGCACGGCTCTGCCGACGCGGTGCGCGCCGACCGCGCCTTCAAGGACGCCGGCTTCGACTCGCTGACCGCGGTGGAGCTGCGCAACCGGCTCGTGCACGCCACCGGTGCCGCCCTCTCCCCGGCCGTCGTCTTCGACTACCCCAAGCCGGTGCTGCTCGCCGGGCACCTGGCCGCCAAGCTGTTCGGCACCGCCCCGCGGGACGCCGAGGAGGCCCCCGCCGCCGGCGCCGCCGACGAGCCGATCGCCATCGTCGCGATGGCGTGCCGCTTCCCGGCCGGGGCGCACAGCCCCGAGGAGCTCTGGCGCCTGGTCGCCGACGGCGTGGACGCCGTCACCGAGTTCCCCGACGACCGGGGCTGGGACACCGACGGGCTCTTCGACCCCGACCCGGACCACGCCGGTACGACGTACGTGCGGCACGGCGCCTTCCTCGACGACGCCGCCGGGTTCGACGCCGCGTTCTTCGGCATCTCGCCGAACGAGGCGCTGGCCATGGACCCGCAGCAGCGGCTGCTCCTGGAGACCTCCTGGGAGGCGTTCGAGCGAGCCGCCATCGACCCGACGTCGCTGGCCGGCCAGGACGTCGGCGTGTTCGTCGGCGTCAACAGCCACGACTACGGCGTGCGCATGCACCAGGCGTCCGGGGTCGAGGGCTTCCGCCTGACCGGCGGCTCGGCCGCCGTCACCTCCGGGCGGGTCGCCTACCACCTGGGCCTGGAAGGCCCCGCGATCACCGTGGACACCGCCTGCTCCTCCTCGCTGGTCGCCCTGCACATGGCGGCCCAGTCGCTGCGCTCGGGCGAGTGCACGATGGCGCTGGCCGGCGGCGTGATGGTGATGGGCACCGTCGAGACGTTCGTCGAGTTCTCCCGCCAGCGCGGCCTGGCGCCCGACGGCCGCTGCAAGGCCTTCGCGGACGGCGCCGACGGCACCGGCTGGTCGGAGGGCGCCGGACTGCTCCTGGTGGAGCGGCTCTCCGACGCGCGCCGCCTGGGCCACCAGGTCCTCGCGGTGGTACGCGGCTCCGCCGTCAACCAGGACGGCGCGTCCAACGGCCTGACCGCCCCCAACGGCCCCGCCCAGCAGAGGGTCATCTGCAGGGCCCTGGCCCACGCCGGGCTCGCCCCGGCCGACGTGGACGCCGTCGAGGCGCACGGCACCGGCACCGTCCTCGGCGACCCGATCGAGGCGGAGGCGCTGCTGGCCACCTACGGGCAGGACCGCGACCCGCACCGGCCCCTGTGGCTGGGCTCGGTCAAGTCCAACCTCGGGCACACGCAGGCCGCCGCGGGCGTCGCCGGAATCATCAAGATGGTCATGGCGATGCGCCACGGCGTGCTCCCGCGCACCCTGCACGTGGACCGGCCCTCCAGCCGCGTCGACTGGACCTCGGGCGCGGTGGAACTCCTGGCCGAGGCCCGCGACTGGACGCGCGGGGCGGGCCCGCGCCGGGCCGGGGTGTCCTCCTTCGGCATCGGCGGCACCAACGCCCACGTCATCCTCGAAGAGGCACCCGCCGCCCCGGCCGCACTCCCGGTCCCCGCGCCGGACGCACCCGGGCACCCCGTACCCGTACCGCTGTCCGCGCGGACCACGGCCGGGCTGCGCGGTCAGGCCGGGCGGCTCGCCCGCCACCTCGACGACCAGCCGGACGCACGGCTCGCCGACACCGCGCTCGCGCTGGCCACCGCCCGCGCCCGGCTCGACCACCGCGCGGTCGTGCTCGCGGGCGACGCCGCGACCGTACGGGCCGACCTCACCGCCCTCGCCGAGGGCGCCCCGAGCCCCGCGGTCGTCACCGGCACCCCGGTCCCCGGCAAGCTGGCCGTCCTGTTCACCGGGCAGGGCAGCCAGTGGGCGGGCATGGGCCGCGCGCTCGCCACCGCCTTCCCGGTCTTCGCGGACGCGTTCACGGCCGTCTGCGCCGCCCTCGCCCCGCACCTGGACGGACACGCCGAACTGCCGCTGGCCGACGTGGTGTTCGCCGATCCCGGCACGAACACCGCCGCGCTCCTCGACCGGACCTTGTACACGCAGACGGGCCTGTTCGCCCTGGAGACCGCGCTGTACCGGCTCTTCGAGTCCTGGGGCGTGCGCGCCGACCTCGTCGCCGGACACTCCATCGGCGAACTCACCGCCGCCCACGTCGCGGGCGTCCTCGACCTGCCGCGGGCGGCCGAACTCGTCGCCGCGCGCGCCCGGTTGATGCAGGCGCTGCCCGAGGGCGGCGCGATGGCCGCCGTCCAGGCGACCGAGGCCGACGTCGCGCCGCTGCTCGAAGCGGCCGGGGGAGCGGTCTGCCTCGCCGCCGTCAACGGCCCCGACGCGCTGGTCCTGTCCGGCGCCGAGGACGCCGTCCTCGCCGTCGCGGCCGAGCTCGCCGCACGCGGCCACAAGACCCGCCGCCTCACCGTCAGCCACGCCTTCCACTCGCCGCTGATGGACCCGATGCTCGACGAGTTCCGCGCGGTCGCCGGGCGCCTGGACTTCCGTACCGGCGACGTGCCCGTCGTCTCCACCCTCACCGGCGCCCTCGCGCGGCAGGGACAGCTCGCCGAACCCGGCTACTGGGCCGACCAGGTGCGCCACGCCGTGCGGTTCGGCGACGCGGTCGCCACCCTGCGTGACGCGGGCGCCACCACCTTCCTCGAACTGGGCCCCGGCGGCGTCCTCACCGCGCTGGCGCTCGCCGCACCGGGCGTGCGCGAGGAGGACTGCGTTCCCACCCTGCGCAAGGACGGCGACGAGCCCGCCGACGTCCTCACCGCCCTCGCGCGCCTGCACGTGCGCGGTGCCGAGCCCGACTGGGAGGCCGTCCTGGGACGCCCCGCCGCGTCGGTCGGCTCCGCCCTGCCCACGTACGCCTTCCAGCACCGGCGGTACTGGGTCGAGACCGGCCCCGGGCACCCGCTCGCCGGCGTCGCGGCCGAGCTGCCGGGCGACGGCGGCGCCGTCCGGCCCGTGGGCGCGGACGGGTCGTTCGCGGAGACGCTGGCCGGGCTCGGCGCCGATGAGCGGCACCGCGCGGTCATGGACCTGCTCAGGGAGAGCGTCGCGGTCGTGCTCGGCCACCGCGCCGACGACGGCTTCGCGTTCGAGGAGGGGCAGTCCTTCAAGAGCCTCGGCTTCGACTCGCTCGGCGCCGTCAAGCTGCGCAACCGGCTGCACGACCTCACCGGCGTCGACCTGCCCGTCACCCTCGTCTTCGACCACCCCACGCCCGACGCGCTGGCCCGCTACCTGCGCTCCGAACTCCTCGGGGAGGAAGGGCTCCGCACCGATGTTCCGGGTGCCGCCCGCGCGGTGGCCGCCGCCGACGAGCCGATCGCGATCGTCGCGATGAGCACCCGGCTGCCCGGCGGCGCCGACAGCCCCGAGGAGCTGTGGAACCTCGTCGCGGAAGGGCGGGACGCCGTCTCGGGCTTCCCGGTGGACCGCGACTGGGACCTGGACGGCCTGTACCACCCGGACCCGGACCACGCGGGCACCGCGTACACCCGGCAGGGCGGGTTCCTGCACGAGGCGGCGCAGTTCGACGCGGCACTGTTCGGGATCTCGCCGCGCGAGGCGCTGGCGATGGACCCGCAGCAGCGGCTGCTCCTTGAGGCCTCCTGGGAGGCCCTGGAGCGGGCGGGCGTGGACCCGCTGTCCACCCGGGGCAGCGACACCGGCGTCTTCACCGGCATCGTCCACCACGACTACGTCACGCGGCTGCACCAGGTCCCCGAGGACGCCCAGGGCTACACGATGACCGGCACGGCGGCGAGCGTCGCCTCGGGCCGCGTCAGCTACGTCTTCGGCTTCGAGGGCCCCGCCGTCACCGTGGACACCGCCTGCTCCTCCTCGCTCGTCGCCATCCACCTCGCCGCCCAGGCCCTGCGCCAGGGCGAGTGCTCGATGGCGCTGGCCGGGGGCGCCACGGTGATGGCCAGCCCGGACGCCTTCCTGGAGTTCTCCCGCCAGCGCGGGCTCTCCGCCGACGGCCGCTGCAAGGCCTTCGCGGACGGCGCCGACGGCACGGGCTGGGCCGAGGGCGTGGGCGTGGTCGTCCTGGAGCGCCTTTCGGTGGCCCAGGAGCGCGGCCACCAGGTGCTCGCCGTGCTGAAGGGTTCGGCGGTCAACCAGGACGGCGCGTCGAACGGCCTGACCGCCCCCAACGGCCCCTCGCAGCAGCGGGTCATCCGCAAGGCCCTGGCCAACGCAGGGATCACCGCGGCCGACGTGGACGTGGTCGAGGCGCACGGCACGGGCACGGCGCTGGGCGACCCGATCGAGGCGCAGGCCCTGCTCGCCACCTACGGCAAGGACCGCGACCGCCAAGCTCCCCTCTGGCTGGGCTCGTTGAAGTCCAACATCGGCCACACCCAGGCCGCCGCCGGCGTCGCGGGCGTGATCAAGATGGTGCAGGCCCTGCGCCACGAGACGCTCCCGGCGACCCTGCACGTCGAGCGGCCCACCCCGCAGGTGGACTGGTCGGCGGGCGCGGTGGAGCTGCTGACGGAGAGCCGGGAGTGGCCGCGCGGCGGCCGTCCGCGCCGCGCGGGCGTCTCCTCCTTCGGCGCCAGCGGCACCAACGCGCACCTGATCATCGAGGAAGCGCCCGCCGAGGCCCCCGGGCCGGTGGCGGCTGACCCCGGCGGGGTGCTGCCGCTCGTGGTGTCGGCCCGTGGCGCGGCCTCGCTGGCCGGCCAGGCCGCGCGCCTCGCGGCGCACGTCGAGGACGGCCGCACGCCGCTGTCCCGTACCGCCGGGGCCCTGCTGTCGGGCCGGGCCCTGCTCGGCGAGCGCGCGGTCGTCGTGGCCGGGACCGACGGCGAGGCGCTGTCCGCGCTGCGGGCGCTGGCCCGGGGCGAGAGCGCGTCGCACCTGGTGACCGGCACCGCGGGCAAGCCCGGCAAGGTGGTGTGGGTGTTCCCGGGCCAGGGCTCGCAGTGGGCGGGCATGGGCCGGGAACTCCTGGATTCCTCAACGGTGTTCGCGGAGAGGATCGCGGAGTGCGCGGCGGCTCTCGAACCGTACGTGGACTGGTCGCTCGTCGACGTCCTGCGCGGTGACGCGGAGCCCGAACTCCTCGACCGGGTCGATGTGTTGCAGCCCGCGAGCTTCGCCGTGATGGTCGGCCTCGCCGCCGTGTGGACCTCGCTCGGGGTGCGCCCGGACGCGGTGGTCGGCCACTCGCAGGGCGAGATCGCCGCCGCCTGCGTCTCCGGCGCGCTCTCCCTGGAGGACGCGGCCCGCGTGGTGGCCCTGCGCAGCCAGGCGATCCGGGACCGCCTCGCCGGGCGCGGCGGCATGGCGTCCGTCGCGCTGACCGAGGTGGACGCCCTGGTCCGCCTGGCGAACTGGGCGGACCGGGTGGAGGTCGCGGCCGTCAACGGCCCGTCGTCGGTCGTCGTGGCCGGTGACGCCGAAGCGCTCGACGAGGCACTGGCCGCCCTGGAGTCCGAGGGCGTACGGGTCCGCCGCGTCGCGGTCGACTACGCCTCGCACACCCGGCACGTCGAGGACATCGAGGACGTCCTCGCCGAGAAGCTCGCAGGCATCGACGCCCAGCTCCCCGCCATCCCCTTCCTCTCCACTGTCACTGGCGACTGGGTCACCGACTCCGGCGTCGTGGACGGGAGTTACTGGTACCGCAACCTGCGCGGCCAGGTCGGCTTCGGTCCCGCGATCGCCGCGCTCGTCGCGCAGGGCCACGGCGTCTTCGTCGAGGTCAGCGCCCACCCCGTGCTCGTCCAGCCGATCAACGAGACGGTGTACGAGTCCGGCGCCGACGCGGACACCGTGGTGACGGGGACGCTGCGGCGCGACGACGGCGGCCCGCGCCGCCTGCTGGCCTCCGCCGCCGAGCTCTTCGTGCGCGGCGTGCCCGTGGACTGGAGCAGGACGCTGCCCGCCGGTGCGGAAGCCGCTGCCGACGCGGCGCGCGCGGACCTGCCCACGTACGCCTTCGACCGCCAGCGCTACTGGCTGCGCGAGGCCGACGTCGAACAGGCCCCCGTGCAGGCCGCCGACGGCGCCGACACGGAGTTCTGGCAGGCGGTCGAGCGCGACGACCTGGACGCGCTCACCGCGCTGCTCGACACGGCCTCGGCCGGCCAGCGCGGCGCCCTGGGCGAGGTCGTGCCGCTCCTCGCGCAGTGGCGCGGCAGGCGGCGCGAGCAGTCCTCGGCGGAGAAGCTGCGCTACCACGTCGTCTGGCAGCCGCTGGGCCGTGAGGCCGCGGGCGTCCCCGGCGGCGACTGGCTGGTCGTCCTGCCGTCCGAGCGCACCGGGGACTCCGGGATCGACGCCCTGCTCGCCGAGCTGGCCGCCCAGGGGCTCGCCACCGTGCGCGTCGAGGCGGACCAGCACGAGCGCGGCCCCGAGCGGCTGGCCGAGCTGCTGGCCGCCGCGACCGCCGGGCGCGACCTCGCGGGCGTGCTGTCGCTGCTCGCCCTGGACGAGCGCGCGCCGGGCGGGGAGCAGGACCCGCTCGCGGTCGCCACGACCACGCTCGCGCTGGTGCAGGCGCTCGCCGACGCCGGGGTCACCCGGCCCCTGTGGTGCCTGACCCGGGGCGCGGTGAACACCGGCATCAACGACGCGCTCACCTCGCCCGCCCAGGCCGCGCTGTGGGGCCTGGGACGTGCCGTCGCCCTCGAACGCCCGGACCGCTGGGGCGGGTTGCTGGACCTGCCGGCCAGGACCGACGCCCGTACCGCCCAGTACGTGCTCGGGGTCCTGGGCGGCAGCGACGGGGAGGACCAGGTGGCGGTGCGCCGGTCGGGCGCGTACGTACGCCGCCTGGTGCGCAAGCCGCTGCCCGACACGGGTCCCGGCGAGCGCTGGCAGCCGCGCGGCACCGTCCTGGTCACCGGGGGCGCCGAGGGCCTTGGCCGGTACGCCTCGCTGTGGCTGGCGCGCTCCGGCGCCGACCGGCTGGTGGTCACCACCACGGAACAGGCCTCCGACGCCGCCGTGGCGGAGCTGGCCGCCGAGCTGGCCGCCCTGGACGTCCGTACCGCCCTGGAGACCTGCGCCGACGGCGACCGTGACGCCCTGGACCGGCTGCTCGCCGACGGGGCCCACCCGCTCAGCGCCGTGGTGCACGCCGCCGACGTCACCCAGACCAGCTCAGTGGAGGACACCACCGCCGACGACCTCGCCGGGGTGTTCGCCGCCAAGGTGGACAACGCCCTGTGGCTGGACGAGCGGTTCGACGACACGCCCCTGGACGCGTTCGTGGTCTTCTCCTCGATCGCGGGCGTCTGGGGCGGCGGCGGGCAGGGCCCGTCCGGAGCGGCCAACACCGTCCTGGACGCCCTCGTGGAGTGGCGCCGCGCCCGCGGCCTGCGGGCCACCTCGCTGGCCTGGGGCGCCCTGGACCGGATCGGCGTCGGCACGGACGAGGCCGCCCTCGCCCAGCTGCGCCGCCGGGGCGTGCTCCCGATGGAACCGGGCCTCGCGGTGACCGCGATGGTCCAGGCCGTCGGCGGCAACGAGAAGTCCGTGGCCGTCGCCGACATGGACTGGGCCGCGTTCGCGCCCGCCTTCACGTCGGTGCGCCCCAGCCCGCTCTTCGCCGAACTGCCCGAGGTGAAGGCGGCGCTGAGCGCGGCCCGGGGCGACGACGGGGACAGCGGCGCCGCCGCCTCCCTCGCCGACTCGCTGCGCGGGGTCCCCGAGGCCGAGCAGAACCGGGTGCTGCTGCGCCTGGTGCGCGGCCACGCCTCCACGGTCCTGGGCCACGGCGGCGCCGAGGGCATCGGACCGCGCCAGGCGTTCCAGGAGGTCGGCTTCGACTCGCTGGCCGCCGTGAACCTGCGCAACAGCCTGGGCAAGGCGACCGGGCTGCGGCTGCCCGCGACGCTGATCTTCGACTACCCCACCCCGGAAGCGCTCGTCGGCCTGCTCCGCGCCGAGCTGCTGCGGGAGGACGACGACGGGGCGGAGGACCGCGAGGACGACCTCAGGCGGGTCCTGGCGTCCGTACCGCTGGCCCGCTTCAGGGAGGCCGGGCTGCTGGACGCCCTGCTCGGCCTCGCCGACGAGGACGGCGGCGCGGACGCGCCCGCGGCGGACCACGCCGCCAGCGGGGGAGCGGACGCCGCGGACGAGGAGGAGCTGATCGACGCGATGGACCTGGCGGGCCTGGTGCAACGGGCCCTGGGCAAGACGAGCTGACCACTGATGCTGAACGAATCTCGGAGGATGGGTATGTCCGCGCCGGACCAGCAGGTTGTTGAGGCACTGCGGGCCTCTCTGAAGGAGAACGCCCGGCTTCAGCAGGAGAACAGCGAGCTCGCGGCGGCCGCCGCCGAGCCCATCGCCATCGTCTCCATGGCCTGCCGGTACGCCGGCGGGATCAACAGCCCGGAAGCGCTGTGGCGGGTGGTGTCCGAGGGCGCCGACGTCTACGGCCCCTTCCCCGACGACCGGGGCTGGGACCTGGAGAACCTCTACCACCCGGACCCGGACAACCCGGGGACGACGTACGTCCGCGAGGGCGCCTTCCTGCGCGGCGCGGGCGAGTTCGACGCGCCGTTCTTCGGGATATCGCCGCGCGAGGCCCTCGCCATGGACCCGCAGCAGCGCCAGCTGCTCGAAGTGTCCTGGGAGGCCCTGGAGCGGGCCGGGCTCGACCCGCACTCGCTGCGCGGCAGCGACGTCGGCGTCTTCGCCGGCATGGTCCACCAGGACTACGCCCCCGACCTCAGCGGGCACGAGGACTTCCTCAGCCTGGAGCGGGCGCTCGGCACCGCCGGCGGCGTCGCCTCGGGCCGGGTCGCGTACACCCTGGGCCTCGAGGGCCCCGCGGTCACCGTCGACACCATGTGCTCGTCCTCGCTGGTCGCCCTGCACCTCGCCGCCCAGGCGCTGCGCCGGGGCGAGTGCTCGATGGCGCTGGTGGGCGGTTCGACGGTGATGGCGACGCCCGGCGGGTTCGTCGGCTTCGCGCGCCAGCGGGCCCTCGCCTTCGACGGCCGGTGCAAGTCGTACGCGGCCGGTGCCGACGGCTCCGGCTGGGCCGAGGGCGTCGGCGTCCTGCTCGTCGAGCGCCTGTCGGTGGCCCGCGAGCGCGGCCACCAGGTCCTCGCGCTCGTCCGGGGCAGCGCGGTCAACCAGGACGGCGCCTCCAACGGCCTGACCGCCCCCAACGGACCCGCCCAGCAGCGCGTCATCCGCAAGGCCCTCGCGGGCGCCGGCCTCACCCCCGCCGACGTCGACGCGGTCGAGGGCCACGGCACCGGCACCGTCCTCGGCGACCCGATCGAGGCCCAGGCGCTGCTCGCCACCTACGGCCAGGGCCGCGAGCCCGGCAAGCCCCTCTACCTCGGCTCGGTGAAGTCGATCATCGGCCACACCCAGGCCGCCTCCGGCGTGGCCGGGGTCATCAAGACCGTGCAGTCGCTGCGCCACGGCGTGCTGCCCCGCACCCTGCACCTGGACGCGCCGACGCCGCAGGTCGACTGGTCCACCGGCGCGGTGGAGCTGCTGACGGAGAACCGGGAGTGGCCGCGCGGGGAGCGCCCGCGCCGTGCGGGCGTCTCCTCCTTCGGCGCCAGCGGCACCAACGCGCACCTGATCATCGAGGAGGCCCCGGACGAGGCGGCGGCGCCCGCCCAGGCCCCCGCCGAGGTGGTGCCGCTGGTCGTCTCGGCGGGCACCGCGGGCTCCCTGGCGGCCCAGGCCGCCCGGCTGGCCGACTTCGTCGAGCACGGCGGGGCGTCCCTGTCCGAGGTCGCCGCCACCCTCGCGGGCGGGCGCGCCGTGCTCGCCGAGCGCGCCGTGGTCGTCGCCGGGTCGGAGCGGGAGGCCCTCGAAGGGCTGCGCGCCCTGGCGGCGGGCGAGAGCGCCGCCGGACTCGTCTCCGGCTCGGGCACCCCGGGCAAGCTCGCCTGGGTCTTCCCCGGCCAGGGCTCGCAGTGGGCCGGGATGGGCCGTGAACTCCTGGACTCCTCCCCGGTGTTCGCCGCGCGCGTCGCGGAGTGCGCCGCCGCCCTGGAGCGCTGGGTCGACTGGTCCCTGGAGGACGTGCTGCGCGGTGACGCGCCCGAACTGCTGGACCGCGTCGACGTGTTGCAGCCCGCCAGCTTCGCCGTGATGGTCGGCCTGGCCGCCGTCTGGTCGGCGGCGGGCGTGGAGCCGGACGCGGTGGTGGGCCACTCGCAGGGCGAGATCGCCGCCGCCTGCGTCTCCGGCGCGCTCTCCCTGGACGACGCCGCCCGGGTGGTCGCCCTGCGCAGCCAGGCCATCGCCGCGCAGCTCGCCGGGCGCGGCGGCATGGCGTCGGTCGCCCTGGCCGAGGAGGAGGCCGTCGCCCGCCTGGAGCGCTGGGCCGACCGCGTCGAGGTCGCCGCCGTCAACGGCCCGGCCTCCGTGGTCGTCGCCGGTGACGCGGCCGCCCTGGACGAGGCCCTGGACGTCCTGGAGGACCAGGGCGTGCGGGTGCGCCGCATCGCCGTGGACTACGCCTCGCACACCCGCCACGTCGAGCAGGTCCGCGACGCCCTCGCCGACGCCCTGGCCGGGATCGACGCGCAGGCGCCCGCCGTGCCGTTCTACTCCACCGTGACCGGCGGCTGGATCGAGGAGCCCGGCGTCCTGGACGGCGGCTACTGGTACCGCAACCTGCGCGGCCGGGTCGGCTTCGGACCGGCCGTCGCCGAGCTCATCCGCCAGGGCCACGACACCTTCGTCGAGATCAGCTCCCACCCCGTCCTCGTCCAGCCGATCAGCGAGGTCGCGTACGAGGCCGAGGGCGACCCGGACGTCCTGGCGACCGGCTCGCTGCGCCGCCAGGAGGGCGGCCCGCGCAGGCTGTTCGCCTCGATGGCCGAGCTGTTCGCGCGCGGCGTCACCGTCGACTGGGCCGCGCTGCTGCCCGCCGCCGGAGCCCGCCGCACCGACCTGCCGACGTACGCCTTCGACCGCCGCCACTACTGGCTCGACATGGGCGGCTCGGGCACCGACTCGGCCTCCCTCGGCCTGGTCGGCACCGACCACCCGCTGCTCGGCGCGGTCGTCCAGCTGCCGCAGTCCGACGGCCTGGTCTTCACCTCGCGGCTGTCCCTGAAGACGCACCCGTGGCTGGCCGGGCACGCGATCGGCGGAGTCGTCATCGTCCCCGGCACCGCCTACGTCGACCTCGCCGTCCGCGCGGGCGACGAGTTCGGCTTCGGCGTCCTGGAAGAGCTCGTCATCGAGGCGCCGCTGGTGCTGCCCGAGCGCGGCGGCGTACGCGTCCAGGTCGCCGTGAGCGGACCCGGCGCCACCGGGCAGCGCGCCGTCGACGTCTACTCGCTGCGCGAGGACGACGCGGGCGGCGGCGCGACCGACACCTGGACCCGGCACGCCACCGGACTGCTGTCCGCCGAGTCCCGGTCCGTCACCGCCGAGGCCGACTTCGCGGCCTGGCCGCCGGCCGGCGCCGAGCCGGTCGACGTGGAGAACTTCTACGCCGACCTCACCGAGCGCGGCTACGCCTACGGCTCCGCCTTCCAGGGCATGCGCGCCGTCTGGCGGCGCGGCGAGGAGGTCTTCGCCGAGGTCGCCCTGCCCGAGGAGCAGCGCGAGGAGGCCGGGAAGTACGGCATCCACCCGGCCCTGCTCGACGCCGCCCTGCACACCAACGCCTTCGCCAACCCCGACGACGACCGCAAGGTCCTGCCGTTCGCGTGGAACGGCCTGCTCCTGCACGCCGCCGGCGCGTCCGCGCTGCGCGTGCGGGTCGCCCCCTGCGGCCCCGACGCGCTGTCCTTCCAGGCGGCCGACGAGTCCGGCGGCCTGGTCCTCACCATGGACTCGCTGGTGTCCCTGCCGGTCTCCGCGGACCAGCTCGACGCCGCTGCGGGCGACGACGGCCGCGACGCGCTGTTCGGCGTGGAGTGGACCGGACTGCCCGCCCCCCAGGGCGCGGTGAGCGCCCCGGAGTGGGTGGCGGTGGCCACCGCCGAGGACGTGGAGCGGCTTCCCGAGGGCACCCGGACGGCGGTCCTGGAGGCCGTCGGCGGTGACGGCGAGGACGCCGCGTACGCCCTGTCCGTCCGCGTCCTCGCCGTCCTCCAGGCCTGGCTCGCCGCCGACCGCCTCGACGGCGCCCGGCTCGTGGTGCTGACCCGGGGCGCGGTGCCCGCGGGCGACGGCACGGTCACCGACCCGGCGGGCTCCGCCGTGTGGGGCCTGGTGCGCGCCGCGCAGGCCGAGAGCCCCGACCGGATCCTGCTGGTCGACACCGACACCCCGGGGCTGCCCGCCGAGGCGCTCGCCACGGAGGAGCCGCAGGTCGCGGTGCGCGGCGGCACGCTGTCCGCGCCGCGGCTCGCCCGGGTGGCCGGTCAGGTCCCCGACGAGCCCGAGGTGTTCGCCGCCGACGGCACCGTCCTGCTCACCGGCGGCACCGGCTCGCTCGGCGGCCTCGTCGCCCGCCACCTGGTCACCCGGTACGGGGTGCGCCACCTGTTGCTCGCCAGCCGCCGGGGCCCCGACAGCGAGGGCGTGGCCGACCTGGTCGCCGAACTCGCCGGGCACGGCGCCGAGGTCACCGTCGTCGCCGCCGACGTCTCCGTACGCGCCGACGTCGCCGCGCTCCTGGACTCCGTACCGGCCGCGCACCCGCTGTCCGGC
Source organism: Streptomyces sp. NPDC001941 (assembly GCF_040296945.1). Taxonomy (NCBI): domain Bacteria; kingdom Bacillati; phylum Actinomycetota; class Actinomycetes; order Kitasatosporales; family Streptomycetaceae; genus Streptomyces; species Streptomyces sp. NPDC001941. The sequence continues at coordinate 50,300 of NZ_JBEOYE010000071.1, forward strand.
GTGGTCCACCTCGCGGGCGTCCTGGACGACGGCGTGCTCGCCACCCTCACCCCCGAGCGCCTCGCGGGCGTCTTCGCGCCCAAGGTCGACGCGGTGCGCCACCTGCACGAGCTGACCCGGGGCACGGAGCTGGACGCGTTCGTCGTGTTCTCCTCCGCCGCCGCCCTGATGGGCTCGGCGGGCCAGGGCAACTACGCCGCCGCCAACGCCTACCTGGACGGCCTGATGGCCCAGCGGCGCGCCGCCGGGCTGCCCGGCCTCTCGCT
>NZ_JBEOYE010000072.1:0-49008 GCF_040296945.1 Streptomyces sp. NPDC001941
CTCGGCCCGGTGATCCGAACCTATGACCATTGGTACTACGCCCTCGTCCCACCGCAGACCGCCGCCCACTGGACATCGCCGCACGCCGTGTGTCGTAGTAGCCCACTCCGTACGGGGCGTCCTCGTACAGCACGGCGCCCTTCATCGGCCCATGCGCGGCGCCCGCCATCACCTGCCAGGGCGAGCGCCCGGAGACCATCAGGTCCCGCGCCAGGTCCGCGTCGAGCTCCGCCAGGAAGCCGTCCGCGCCGCCCTCGCGCAGCGCCGCACCGATCCGGGCGTCCAGCCCCTCGGCGCGCTCGTCCAGGTAGCCCGGGGCCTTCAGGGTGCGCCGCGCGCTGCCGTCGCCCAGGACCAGCAGCCCCACGCGCCCGGCCCAGTCGGCCACCCGCGCGCCGAGCTCGCCGTTGCGCGCGGCGTCGCCGTCCTCGCGCACCTCCAGGCCGCGTACCGGCCCCTGCCAGCCCGCGCGAGCCAGCAGCCAGGCGCCCACGGTCAGCGAGGGCGGCAGCGGCGCCAGGGAGGCGTCCGCGGGGCCGCCGCCGAGCGTCACGTCCACGGGCACTCCGTACGGCCGGAAGGATCCCGCCGCGCCCGGCTCGTGCACCGCGTCGCCGGGCCCCGCACCGACCACGGCGACCAGGTCGGGACCGGCGGCCAGCACGGTCCGCACGGCCGCGTCGCAGGCGTCCCGCAGGGCGTCGAGCTCGGGGGCGGCCCCGGACGCGACCTCGGGGACGATCAGTGGCGGGCAGGGGGCTGCGGCGGCGGCGACAAGCATGATCAGGAGCCTACTTCGCCGCCCACGCGCGCGGATGACCGGCCCGGACCCGCCCACGCCCTCAGGAGCGGCCCGGACTCACCCACGCGCGGAGGAACCGGCGCGGCGAGCCCGTACGCGACGATCCGCCCACGCGCGCGTGAGCCCCGCCCGGATCCCGGACGGGGCTCACACGGAGGACTGCGACCGGCACTCCGGCCGGCCGGTGCGCGTCAGTTCACCGCGCAGCCGCCGGTGGCGGCCGGGAGCGGCTCGGGAACGCCGATCTTGGGCAGGCCCAGCAGCACGCCCGCGGGCTTGGCCAGCGCCCCGGTGGTGCGCTTCTCCCAGGCGTCGCCCGCGCGCGTGCGGCGCACGCCCAGCGTGGCGCCCTCCGCGAGCAGGTGGTGCGGGGCCGCGTAGGTGATCTCGACGGTCACCACGTCGCCCGGGCGCACCTCCTCGTCGGGCTTGGTGAAGTGGACCAGGCGGTTGTCGGGGGCGCGGCCGGAGAGGCGGTGCGTGGCACCGTCCTTGCGGCCCTCGCCCTCGGCGACCATCACGTCGAGGGTGCGGCCGACCTGCTTCTTGTTCTCCTCCCAGGAGATCTCCTCCTGGAGGGCGACCAGGCGCATGTAGCGCTCCTGGACGACCTCCTTGGGGATCTGCCCGTCCATCTCGGCGGCCGGGGTGCCCGGGCGCTTGGAGTACTGGAAGGTGAAGGCATTGGCGAAGCGGGCCTCGCGGACCGCGTGCATGGTCTGCTCGAAGTCCTCCTCGGTCTCGCCGGGGAAGCCCACGATGATGTCGGTGGAGATGGCCGCGTGCGGGATGGCCGCGCGGACCTTCTCGATGATCCCGAGGAAGCGCTCCTGGCGGTACGAGCGGCGCATCGCCTTCAGGACGGTGTCCGAGCCGGACTGCAGCGGCATGTGCAGCTGCGGCATCACGTTCGGCGTCTCGGCCATGGCGGCGATCACGTCGTCGGTGAAGTCGCGCGGGTGCGGCGAGGTGAAGCGGACCCGCTCCAGGCCCTCGATGCGGCCGCAGGCGCGCAGGAGCTTGGAGAACGCCTCGCGGTCACCGATGTCGGAGCCGTACGCGTTGACGTTCTGGCCGAGCAGCGTGATCTCCGAGACGCCCTCGTCCACCAGGGCCTCGATCTCGGCGAGGATGTCGCCGGGGCGGCGGTCCTTCTCCTTGCCGCGCAGCGCCGGGACGATGCAGAACGTGCAGGTGTTGTTGCAGCCCACGGAGATCGACACCCAGGCCGCGTAGGCGGACTCGCGCCGGGTCGGCAGCGTGGAGGGGAACGCCTCCAGCGACTCCGCGATCTCGACCTGGGCCTCCTCCTGCACGCGGGCGCGCTCCAGGAGGACCGGGAGCTTGCCGATGTTGTGCGTGCCGAAGACGACGTCGACCCACGGGGCCTTCTTGACGATGGTGTCGCGGTCCTTCTGGGCCAGACAGCCGCCGACGGCGATCTGCAGGCCCGGACGCTCGGCCTTCATCGGGGCGAGCCGGCCGAGGTTGCCGTACAGGCGGTTGTCGGCGTTCTCGCGCACCGCGCAGGTGTTGAAGACGATGACGTCGGCCTCGCCCTCAGCCGCGCCCTCGGGCGCGCGCACGTAGCCGGCATCCTCCAGCAGGCCCGACAGGCGCTCGGAGTCGTGGACGTTCATCTGGCACCCGTAGGTGCGCACCTCGTAAGTTTTCGCAGTCATCGCGTCCCCCAGGGTACGGGGTCGTCCCAGTGGCGTGTCGCCGCCGGGAGGCTGGCGGGTGGCAGCCAGGGCCTGGCCATTACAGGGAGTGAGCTGGCAGGATCTCGGCATGCTCCTGCTCCCGCCGCGCCTCAGCCGACGCCGCGCCTTCCAGGGGGCCGCCGCGGCCCTGGTGGCGTTCGCGCTGCTCGTGTGGTGGCTGCTGTCGGCCGGGGAGTCCTCGCCCCGGGGCAGGATCACGTTCAGTACGGGGGTGCCCTCGGGCGTCTACCAGCTGTACGGGGAGATGCTGGAGAAGGCCCTCGCCCGGGACCTCCCGGACGTCTCCATCACCCTGCGCAACAGCGAGGGGTCGCAGCAGAACCTGGACCGCGTGGTCTCGGGGGAGGCGGACTTCACCGTGGCGACCGCCGACGCCGTCGCCAAGTACCGGCGGGACGGCAAGCCCGGCGCGGACCGGCTGCGCGGCTGCGCCCGGCTCTACGACGACTACGTACAGCTGGTGGTCCCCAAGGGCTCCCGGGTGCGCTCCGCGAGCGACCTGCGCGGGATGCGGGTGGGCGTGGGCCAGCAGGGCTCGGGCGTGCGCCTGATAGCCGAGCGGGTGCTGTCGGCCGCCGGGCTCGACCCGCAGGACGACGTGAAACCCGTGTCGGCCGGGATCGACACCATGCCGGGCCTGCTGCAGCGCGGCGAGCTGGACGCCTTCTTCTGGTCCGGCGGCCTGCCCACCAACGCGGTGCAACGGCTGTCCGAGCGGTTCCCGATACGCCTGGTGCCGCTGGAGGACGAGCTGGTGGACCGGCTGCACCAGGAGGGCGAGGAGGCCACCCGCTACTACCGCTCGGCGGTGGTGCCCGCGGACGCCTACGAGCTGGCGCAGGACCGGCTGCCGGTGAAGACGGTCGCGGTGGCCAACCTGCTGGTGACCACGGACCGCGCCGACCCCGACCTCACCGAGGGCTTCACGCGCACGGTGATCGACAGCCGGGACGCGGTGGGCCACCGGGTGCACCCGGCCCAGCTGGTGGACCTGCGCACGGCGATCTACACGGACCCGCTCCCCCTGCACGAGGGCGCGCGCCGCTATTACCGGTCGGTCAAGCCGTAGGGCCCGTCGCCGGACGGCTTCAGGGCGTCGGGGCCGTACGCGGCAGGGTCACCGTGACCCGCAGGCCGCGCGGCTCGTGGCGGTCGTAGGAGATGGAGCCGCCGCCCGCCGCCAGCAGCGCGCGCGTGATCGACAGGCCGAGGCCGGAGCCCTTGACGTTCTGGTGGCGGTTGCTGCGCCAGAAGCGGTCGCCCACCCGGGTCAGCTCCTCCTCGGTCAGGCCCGGCCCGCAGTCGGTGACGACCACCGTGGAGGTGGTGCCGTTGGAGGCGACCCGCACGGTGACCTCCTCGCCCTCGGGCGTGAACTTCAGCGCGTTGTCGATCACCGCGTCCAGCGCGCTGGAGAGGGCCACCGGGTCAGCCCACGCCGTGACGGGCGAGGTGGCGTCCACCAGCCGTACGCCCTTGTCGTCGGCGACCGGGCGCCAGGAGGCGACCCGCTCGGCGGCCAGCGCCCCGATGTCGGTCAGCTGCAGGTCGGCCGCCGCGTGCTCGGCCAGCGCCAGGTCGAGGAGGTCGTCGAGCACCTGGGCGAGCCGCTTGCCCTCGGTGCGTACGGACGCGATCTCCTCGTTGCCCTCGGGCAGTTCCAGCGCCAGCAGCTCGATGCGCAGCAGCAGCGCGGCCAACGGGTTGCGCAGCTGGTGGGAGGCGTCGGCCACGAAGGCCCGCTGCTGTTCGAGCACGGCCTCGACGTTGTCGGCCATCTCGTTGAACGACTCGGCAAGGCGCCGCAGTTCGGGCGGCCCTCCGGCGGGCGCCACCCGCGAGTTCAGGCGCCCGGTCGCGATGTCGTGGGTGGCGGTGTCCAGGACCCGTACCGGGCGCAGCACCCAGCCGGTGAGCCGGAAGGCGGCGCCGACGGCGAGCAGCATGGCGGCGGCCTCGCCCGCCGCGATCAGCAGCCAGCCCTGCAGGATGCGCCCGCGCAGCTGTCCGGTGGGCGAGTCGGTGAGCACCACGGCGACGACGTCCCCGTCGCGCACCACCGGCGAGGCGACCACCAGGCGGGCGTCGGCGTCCCACGGCCACACCTGCGGAGGGTCGTGGCTGCGGCGCGCGGACAGTGCCTCCTGGTAGGCGCGCCGTCCCTCGCCCTCCTCGGGGATGTCCCAGTCCTGCGGGGCGCGGGCCATGGCCGCGTCGTTGCGCAGGAAGACGCCCGCGTTGATGTCGTACGTGTCGTGGTAGCGGCCCAGCTCCTCGGCGAGGGTCTCCTGGCGTTCGTCGCCGCCCGGGTCGCTCTCGGTGACGAACTGGGCGAGCGCCGAGAAGCGCGCCATGTCGTCGATGCGGTCGATGACGACGGCCTGCTGCTGGGACGCGGCCAGGCTGATGGCGAGCGGGAAGCCGAGCGCCAGCAGGACGCCCGCCATGAGGACGATGAGCAGGGGAAGGAGACGAGTGCGCACGGAAGAGTGTTACGCGGCGGGGGCGACCAGGCGGTAACCGACCCCGCGGACCGTCTCGATCAGGGCGGGCATGCGCAGCTTGGAGCGCAGGGACGCGACGTGCACCTCCAGGGTGCGCCCGGTCCCCTCCCAACTGGTGCGCCACACCTCGCTGATGATCTGCTCGCGGCGGAAGACCACGCCGGGCCGCTGGGCGAGCAGCGCGAGCAGGTCGAACTCCTTGCGGGTCAGCGCCACGGCGTCGCCGTCCACGCTCACCCGGCGGTTGGGCAGCTCGATGAGGACCGGCCCGAGGCGCAGCGCGTCGTCGTCGGCGCCGGTGGCGGGGTCGTCGCCGTGGCCGTGGCGCCGGCTGACCGCGTGGATGCGGGCCAGCAACTCCCCGGTGTCGTACGGCTTGACGACGTAGTCGTCGGCGCCCAGGTTGAGGCCGTGGATGCGCGAGCGCACGTCGGCGCGCGCGGTCACCATGATCACCGGCGTGCTGGTGAGCTTGCGCAGCTTCCCGCAGACCTGGTAGCCGTCCTGGTCGGGCAGGCCGAGGTCGAGCAGGACGACGCCGAACGGCGCCTTGCCCTCGTTGGCCGCGGGCAGCACGGCCTGGAGGGCCTCCTCGCCGCTGCGGGCGTGCGTGACGTCGAACCCGTGCTTGGCCAGGATCGCGGACAGGGCCGCGGCGACGTGGTCGTCGTCCTCGACGAGCAGCAGTCTCACCGGCCCCTCCTCTCCCTGGTCGTGGCGCCCTGGTCGTACTGCGTTACCAGGGCATGAACGCCGATGTCCCCCACGGTAGTCAAGCGCCTTCCCGTTACGTGGGGGTTTCTGTTATGCACCCGGTACTCCGCGCCCCGCCCTGTTCACGCATAGTGTCCGGTTGCAGCCGGATCGTTATGCTCAATTTCCGCTCAGATGTAATGACGCTCGTCGCACTGCGTGATTAGGGTCCTCCCAACCGAGGAGGACGGAGCAAGTTGCCGATGAGCGGAGTGTCAGTGACCAAGGACGCGGAGGGCGCCGTACCGGCCGCGGACGACCTGGTGGTGCTGAGCAACGTCAACAAGCACTTCGGCGCACTGCACGTGCTCCAGGACATCGATCTGACGATCGGCCGGGGCGAGGTCGTCGTCGTCATCGGACCCTCCGGGTCCGGCAAGTCCACGCTGTGCCGCACGATCAACCGGCTGGAGACCATCGACTCCGGCGCGATCGCCATCGACGGCAGGCCGCTCCCCCAGGAGGGCAAGGAGCTGGCCCGGCTGCGCGCCGACGTCGGCATGGTGTTCCAGTCGTTCAACCTCTTCGCCCACAAGACCGTCCTCGAGAACGTGATGCTGGGCCAGGTCAAGGTCCGCAGGACGGACAAGAAGGCGGCGGAGGAGAAGGCTCGCGCCCTCCTCGACCGCGTCGGCGTGGGCACCCAGGCCGACAAGTACCCCGCCCAGCTCTCCGGCGGCCAGCAGCAACGCGTCGCGATCGCGAGGGCGTTGGCGATGAACCCCAAGGTCATGCTCTTCGACGAGCCCACCTCGGCGCTCGACCCGGAGATGATCAACGAGGTCCTGGACGTCATGCAGCAGCTGGCCAGGGACGGCATGACGATGGTCGTCGTCACGCACGAGATGGGCTTCGCCCGCTCGGCGGCCAACCGTGTCGTCTTCATGGCCGACGGGAAGATCGTCGAAGAGGCCACGCCCGATCAGTTCTTCAGCAACCCGCGCAGCGACCGGGCCAAGGACTTCCTGTCGAAGATCCTTCACCACTGACGACCAACGACCCACGACACAAGGGATGTTCACCATGAAGCTCCGCAAGTCCGCCGCCGTCGCGGCTCTCGCCGTGCTCGCGCTGACCGCCACCGCCTGCGGCGGCAAGGAGGGCTCCGCCGGTGACAAGCCGAGCAACCCGGCCGGCTCCAACGCCCCCAAGGCTCCCGAGTACGCGGTCGCCAAGGACGTGAAGCTCGACGCCTCCGCCACCTTCAAGAAGGCCAAGGAGCGCGGCAAGCTGGTCATCGGCTCCAAGGCCGACCAGCCGTTCCTGGGCTTCGAGGACCAGTCGACCAAGGAGCGCTCGGGCTTCGACATCGAGATCGCCCGGATGATCGCCGCCGACCTGGGCTTCTCCAAGGACCAGATCGAGTGGAAGACGGTCGACTCCGCCTCCCGCGAGTCCGCGATCTCCACCGGCCAGGTCGACTACTACGTCGGTACGTACACGATCAACGACAAGCGCAAGCTGCAGGTCGGCTTCGCCGGTCCGTACTACAAGGCGGGCGCCGACCTCCTGGTCCGCAAGGACGAGAGCGGCATCACCGGCCCGGAGTCGGTCAAGGGCAAGAAGGTCTGCTCGATCAAGGGCTCCACCCCGCTCGCGGAGATCAAGAAGCCGCAGTACGGCGCGCAGACCACCGAGCTCGCCAAGTACTCGGACTGCGTCCAGCAGCTGCTGACCTCGCAGGTCGACGCCGTCACCACCGACGACGCGATCCTCAAGGGCTACGCCGCCGCCAACTCGGGCAAGCTGAAGGTGGTCGGCAAGCCGTTCACCGAGGAGCCCTACGGCATCGGCATGAACAAGGACGACAAGGCCCTGCGCGACTTCATCAACGACGCGCTGGAGAAGCACGAGAAGGACGGCACGTACAAGAAGATCTACGACGCCACCCTCGGCCTGTCCGGCTCGACGTACACCGAGCCCCCGGCCATCGTCCGCTACTGACGCTCCGCCGGTCGCGCACGACTGACGTTCCGTCATCCGACGCGCCCCGTACGACCGTACGGGGCGCGGCTCCCCTTGTCCGTACGCAGTCCCTTGTCCGTACGCAGCCCCGCCAGCCGCTGACCGCCGACGCGGAGACCTCATGAACGTACTGTTCGACAACTTCCACGACTTCCGCGACGGCTTCATAGGAACCCTGTCGATCACGCTCGTCAGTACGGCGATCGCCCTGGTCCTCGGAATCGTCATCGCCGGATTCCGGGTGTCGCCCGTCCCGCCGCTGCGCTACTTCGGCACGGCCTGGGTGACCCTGCTGCGCAACACCCCGCTGACCCTGCTGTTCCTGGTGTCGGCCTTCGTCATCCCCGAGATCCTCTTCCCCGGCATGAGCTCCTTCGTGCTCGGCTCGCTCGCCGTGGGCTTCTACACCTCGGCCTTCGTCTGCGAGGCCGTGCGCTCCGGCATCAACACCGTGCCGCTGGGCCAGGCCGAGGCCGCCCGCTCGCTGGGCATGACCTTCTCCCAGACGCTGCGGCTGATCGTGCTGCCGCAGGCCACCAGGACCGTACTGCCCCCGCTGAGCAGCATCCTGATCGCGCTCACCAAGAACACCGCGATCGCCGGCGCCTTCAGCGTCACCGAGCTGTTCGGCTGGCAGAAGGCGGTCAGCGAGCAGGGTTACGCGATCCTGCCCGTCTTCTTCTGGGTCGCCGTCGGCTATCTGATCATCACCTTCGCCTACAGCGCCGTCTTCCGTCTCCTTGAGCGCCGACTGGAGGTCGCCCGATGAGTGCCAGCGTTCTCTACGACGCCCCCGGCCCCAAGGCCCGTCTGCGCAACCGGATCTACGCGGTCGTCGGCACCCTCGCGATCGCCGCCCTGATCGCGATCAGCGTCAAGCGCCTCGCCGACAAGGGCCACCTCGCCCCCGAGATGTGGGACATCTTCAACTACTCGGGCATCCGGCAGAACGTCGCGGACGCTCTCGTCGCCACCCTCAAGGTCTTCGCCCTCGCGGCCGTCGGCTCGCTGGTCATCGGTGTGCTGCTGGCCGTCGGCCGGCTCTCCGAGCACCGGGTCGTGCGCTGGGTGGCCACCGCCTTCATCGAGATCTTCCGCTCGATCCCGCTGCTGATCACGATCTTCGCGATCTGGATCGGCTTCCTGCCCGACGCCTCCATGTGGGCACTGGCGATCGGCCTGTCGGTCTACAACGGCTGCGTCCAGGCCGAGGTGCTGCGCGCCGGCGTCAACTCCGTACCGCGCGGCCAGCGCGAGGCGGCGTACGCGCTCGGCATGAGCAAGACGCAGGTGATGATCAGCGTCCTGATGCCGCAGGCGGTCCGCGCGATGCTGCCGACCATCATCAGCCAGCTCGTGGTCACCCTGAAGGACACCTCGCTCGGCTACATCATCCTGTACCCCGAGCTGCTGTACTCGGCCCGGCTCATCGCCTCCAACACGCTGGTCAACGGGCAGTACCCGTACGTCTCCACGATCGTGGTCTTCGGCACCATCTACGTCGCCCTGTGCCTGGCGCTGTCCGCGCTGGCCACCTGGATCGAGAAGCGCGGACGCCGCTCCAAGACCAGCGTCGGCATCGCGAAGGCGGCCGAGCCCTCGACGATGCAGGCGGTCGGCAGCGGCGAGGCCCTCAACTCCGGCGCACTGATCGCCAAGGTCCCCGACGGCGGTGCGAGCGGCCAGAACTGACGGGTCGTGACATCATCCGAGTGGCTCAGGGGGGCAGTGGCGGTCGCGCCACTGCCCCCGTCACTTGACGCAAGCACCCGCAGTAGGTTGCATACGTTCTGTGATCGCGCACCCGGCTCCAGCCGCTCCACTTCGTGATGTCCGCCTGTCCGTCCTGGTGCCCGGAGCCACCCCGTGGACCCGGTGATCATCGTGGGCGGGGGGCCCGTCGGCCTCGCGCTCGCCCTCGCCCTCGCCGCCCAGAAGGTCCCCTCGGTCGTCCTCGACGAGGGCCCCGGCAAGGACGAACCGCGCCCCGCCCGCACCGTCGTGCTCCGGTCCGACACCGCAGGCCTGGTGGAACGGCTCGGCTGCGCCACGGTGCGTGACGAAGGATGCCGCTGGGTCGGCTGGCGCTCCCGCCGGCGCAAGCAGGAAGTGCGCCACCTCCCGCTCGGCGGCGACGAGGGCGTCACGCCCCCGCTGCACCTCCCCCAGCACGCCCTGACCCGCGGGCTGCGCGACGCCGTCGCGGGCCAGGAGCTGATCCAGGTCGTCACGCACGGTCGCCTGGACTCGATCGAGCAGGACGCCTCCGGCATCACCGCGCACACCCGGGGGCCCGACTCCACGTGGTGGCGCGGCAGTTACCTGGTCGGCTGCGACGGCGCCCGCTCGACCGTACGCAAACTGCTCGGCGTGCGCTTCCCCGGCCGCACCGCCGTGGAGCGGCACGCCGTCGCCGCCCTGCGCGTCGAACTCCCCTGGCCCGACGAGGCCCTGTTGCACCGTCAGCCTCCGTGGCGGGGATCCGAGGAGGTCACCGCCCGTCCGCTGCCCGACGGCGTCTGGCGGCTGGACTGGCTGCTGCCGCCGCGCGGCGACCTGGTGACGCCCGACGCGCTGGTGACCCGGGTGCGCGAGACCCTCGGCGGCTGGTGCGGCGAGACCCCGCCGTACGAACTGCTCGACACCGGCGTCTACACCCTCCACCACCGGCTGGCCCGGCGCTGGCGGGTCGGCCGGGCGTTCCTGGCGGGCGACGCCGCCCACCTGCTGGGCGCCCTGGGCACCCAGGGGCTCGACGAGGGGCTGCGCGACGCCGACAACCTGGCCTGGAAGCTGGCGCACGCCTGGCACCACGGCCCCGCCGAGACCCTGCTCGACAGCTACCAGACCGAGCGGCGCTCCGCCGTCGCCGCGCGGCTGCGCGCCGCCGACCAGTCGCTGCCCGCGCTGCGCGGCGGCGGGGGCCTGCGCGCCTACCTGCCGGGCAGCACGCGCGGCCACGACGCCCTGCTGACCGACGGGCACCTGGGGCTCGGCCCGCTGGGCGCGCCGCCCGCCTACCCGCACTCACCGCTCGCCCCGGCCCCGGCGCGGGGCCACACCACGGTCGGTACGGCCACCGGCGCCCCGGTCGAGGACGTACGGGTGACCGCGCCCGACGGGACCACGGTCATGCTCAGGGACCGGCTGGGCGGCGGGCGGCTCCTGGTGGTACTGGTCGCTCCCGGCACCGGAGTCTGGGACCGGCGGCACTGGATGTCCGCCGGAGTGATGCCGCGCCTCGCGGCGGCCGTGGAAGCGCTGCCGGTCCGCGCGGAGCTGCTGGTGACCGAGGCGTACCCGGACGCGGCGGCGCACACCGTGCTGCTGGTACGGCCCGACGGGCACCTGGTCGCCGCGTTCAACGGGGTGCTCCCCGACGAACTGCACGAGGCGGCCGACGCGGCGCGCGGGGGCGCACCCGCCCCGACGGACGAGCGGAAGGAGAACGCTCCCACCGCGGACGTCAATTGACCGCCGCGCGGCGCCGTGGTGTACTCCGATTCATGACCGACACCGATGTGCGCCTGTGGCGGAGGGTCCATATGGACCTCGTCCGCTACGCGGGCTGCGTGTGTCGCCCGTCCTGCTGAATTCGCCCTTCCTTCCGCGTGCCGTCCCGCCCCGGTGAGCCCTGCTCCCGTGGCCCGCGTACGGCTCCGCTCCCCGTGCGGCCCGTCCTCCGGCGGCCCCGTGGCGGCACGCGACCTTTCGCGAACTCCAGGACGGTCCTCCGTGTCACCTTCTTCCGCCGCACCCTCCTCCCTCGCCGCCCCCGTGCCGGACCACGCGCCCGCCGACGGCTCCCCGGCCCGCGCCTCCGGCCCGACGAGCGCGGAACTGCTCGACTTCGTCCGCCGCACCGCCACCGACACCGCGCTGATCGCCTCGCTCCCGCTCGACCCCGAGGGGCGCACCTGGGTACGGCTGGAAGGGCCCGGCGGCAGCGAGGCCTGGCTGATCGGCTGGCCGCCCGGCACGGGCACCGGCTGGCACGACCACGCCGAGTCGGTCGGCGCCTTCGCCACCGCGGCCGGCTCGCTGCGCGAGGACTCGCTGGCCGCGCGCCTCCCCTCGGGCGGCTGGCGGACCCTGGAGCTGGACGGCGACATCGACAGGGAACGGGAGCTGGGCGCGGGCGAGGGGCGCGCCTTCGGCCGCTACCACGTGCACGACGTGCGCAACGAGTCGCCCACCGAGCACGCGGTGTCCGTGCACGCGTACTACCCGCCGCTTCCCCTGCTGCGGCGTTTCAGCCGCAACGGGTCGGTGCTGCGCCTGGAACACGTCGAGCGTCCGGAGGACTGGAATTGAGCGAGCACACGTCGATCGACACGCTTCTGGAACGCGTCCGCGAGGACCTGGACCGCATCGGACCGCGCGAGGCGCTCACCGCGTACGAGAACGGGGACGCCCTGCTCGTCGACATCCGCTACGCCGCGCTGCGGGACCGGGACGGGCTGATCCCGGGCGCCGTGGTGGTGGAGCGCAACGAGCTGGAGTGGCGCCTCGACCCCCAGGGCAGCCACCGGCTTCCGGAGGCGGTGGACCACGACCTGCGGGTGGTGGTGATCTGCAACGAGGGCTACGCCTCGTCCCTCGCGGCCGCCTCCCTGCGGCAACTGGGCCTGCACCGCGCGACGGACCTGATCGGCGGCTTCCAGGCCTGGAAGGCGGAGGGCCTGTCGGTGGAGGGGGCGTAGGCGGAGGGGGCGTAGGCGGAGGAGTCGGGGTGACGGAGCTGTCGGTGGAGGAGGCGCGGGCGGAAGAGCCGTCGGCGGAGGAGCTGCGCTGACGGGGCTGTCGGTGTCGGTGTGGGCGGAGGAGCTGGTCCGGGGCGCGGTGGTGGGCGCCACCCCCGTGGGCGCCCTCCTCCGCGTCGGCCGGTCCGGCTACTCCGGCTCCGGCCAGTCCTCCAGCTCGTCGCCCTCTTGCTCCAGGGCCTGGCGCACCACCCGCAGGGCCATTCCCTCCGGATAGCCCTTGCGGGCGAGCATGCCCGCGAGGCGGCGCAGCCGGCGGTCGCGCTCCAGACCGCGGGTGGCCCTGAGCTTGCGGGCCACGAGCTCGCGCGCGGTCTCCTCCTCCTGCTCGGAGTCGAGCCGCCCGACGGCGTCGTCGATCAAGGAGGACTCCACGCCCTTGGTCCGCAGTTCGCGGGCCAGGGCGCGCCGCGCCAGCCCCCGGCCGTGGTGCCGGGACTCCACCCACGCCCCGGCGAAGGCCGCGTCGTCGATGAGGCCCACGTCCTCGAAGCGGGACAGGACCTCCTCGGCGACGTCGTCCGGGATCTCGCGCTTGCGCAGCGCGTCCGCGAGCTGCTTGCGCGTACGCGGGGTCCCGGTGAGCAGGCGCAGGCAGATCGCCCGCGCCCGCTCAGCCGGATCCTGGGGTGACAGCTCCTTCTCGGCCCTCGACGAGTCGGCGCTGTCACCCGGCCATTCGGTGCGGCGGGTCACGGCGGATCAGCTCTTGGCCGCCGCGGCCTTGGTCGCCTTGGTGGCCTTGGCCGCCGGGGCCGGGACGGACGTCGCCGTCTCGCCGTCGGTCGCGGCCGCCGGGGCGGCACCGTCCGCGGCCGCCTCCTCCGGCTCCGCCGGACGGACGCCGACGCCCAGCTTCTCCTTGATCTTCCTCTCGATCTCGTTGGCGAGGTCGGGGTTGTCCTTCAGGAAGTTGCGGGCGTTCTCCTTGCCCTGGCCGAGCTGGTCGCCCTCGTACGTGTACCAGGCACCGGCCTTGCGGACGAAGCCGTGCTCCACGCCCATGTCGATCAGGCCGCCCTCGCGGCTGATGCCCTGGCCGTAGAGGATGTCGAACTCGGCCTGCTTGAAGGGCGGCGCAACCTTGTTCTTGACGACCTTGACGCGGGTGCGGTTGCCGACCGCGTCGGTGCCGTCCTTGAGGGTCTCGATGCGGCGGATGTCCAGGCGCACCGAGGCGTAGAACTTGAGCGCGCGGCCACCGGTCGTGGTCTCCGGCGAGCCGAACATCACGCCGATCTTCTCGCGGAGCTGGTTGATGAAGATCGCGGTGGTCTTGGACTGGTTGAGCGCACTGGTGATCTTGCGGAGGGCCTGGCTCATCAGACGGGCCTGGAGGCCGACGTGCGAGTCGCCCATCTCGCCCTCGATCTCCGCACGCGGCACGAGCGCCGCCACGGAGTCGATGACGATCAGGTCGAGCGCGCCGGAGCGGACCAGCATGTCCACGATCTCCAGCGCCTGCTCGCCGTTGTCCGGCTGGGACAGGATCAGGTTGTCGATGTCGACGCCGAGCTTCTTCGCGTACTCGGGGTCGAGGGCGTGCTCCGCGTCGACGAAGGCGACCTGGCCGCCCGCCTTCTGCGCGTTGGCCACGGCGTGCAGGGTCAGGGTCGTCTTGCCGGAGGACTCCGGGCCGTAGACCTCGACCACACGGCCGCGCGGCAGGCCGCCGACGCCGAGCGCGACGTCGAGCGCGGTCGAGCCGGTCGGGATGACCTCGATGGGCTCCCGGGACCGGTCGCCCATGCGCATGACCGCGCCCTTGCCGAATTGCCGTTCAATTTGTGCGAGCGCGGCGTCGAGCGCCTTCTCGCGGTCGGTTCCTGCCATGGGTTCCACCCGATTTGCTTGAGTCGATCGCTTCACGTCAAAGACGCTAACCCCTGCCACTGACAATGGGCCCCGACGTCCCTCCGACCTGTGGATAACCCGGCTCCCGACCCGGTGGCCGGCTCGTGGCCGACCCCCCGGAAACCCCGGGATTCCAAGGCTCCTTCCACGAGCCGGAAGTCCCATCAGAATGGATGTTCGATTTTGGTGTCAAGCGCACCACACCGGACTCCGTCACGGTAGCCCCGGCCGGTCCCGGCCCGGGCGACGGCGCGTCCCGCACCACCCGAACGAGTGTTCCCGGCGTCCCGGGAAAGCGGCCCGCGGCGGCTCCGCCCCCATTCCCCGCGCCCCTCACTCCCCCACGGTCAGCACGATCTTCCCTGCCGTCCGGCGGCCGTCGCCCCGCTCGTGCGCCTCGGCGACCCGCTCCAGCGGGAACACCGCGGCGACGCGCGGCCGCAGCAGCCCCCGCCCGGCGAGGTCGGCGAGCGCCCGCATCCCGGCGTGGTCGGCCTCCACGACCATGAAGGCGGCCCGCAGCCCGAGCGGCGCGGCCTCCCGCGCGAGCCGGGCCTCCGCCGGGGAGGCCAGCGACACCACGATGCCACCGGGGCGCAGGGTCTTCAGGGAGCGCGGGCCGTAGGCGCCCCCGACGGCGTCGACCACCGCGTCCACGTCCCGTACCACCGCCTCGAAGTCGGTCGCCGTGTGGTCGACCACCTCGTCCGCGCCGAGTTCGCGCAGGAAGGCGTGGTTGGCCGCGCGGGCGGTGCCGATCACGTGCGCGCCGGACGCCTTGGCGATCTGCACGGCGAGGTGCCCGACGCCGCCGGCCGCCGCGTGGACCAGCACCCGCTGCCCGGGCCGCACGTCCGCGACGTCCACGAGCGCCTGCCGGGCGGTCAGTCCGGCCAGCGGCAGCGCGGCCGCCTCCACGTGGGACAGCCCCTCGGGCTTGCGCGCCAGGTGGCGGGCCGGGGAGGTGACGTACTCGGCGTACGTACCGGCGGGGACCGGGTGGCGCGGCATGCCGAACACCTCGTCGCCCGGGGCGAACAGCGTGACGCCGGTGCCGACCGCCTCGACCACGCCGGACACGTCCCAGCCGAGCGGGACGGGCGCGTCGCCGCCCGCGAGGCCCCCGGTGGCCCGGTGCCAGGAGTCGGTCGGGTTGACCCCGGCGGCGCGGACCCGGACGAGCACCTCGGCCGGTCCCGGCTCGGGGCGCTCCACCTCGACGATCCGGAGGGTCTCGGGTCCGCCGAGGGCGTCCTGTCCGACCGCGCGCATCTTCATGTCCTGGGTTCTCCCGTTCGCTCTCCGGGCGGCTCCCCTGGCGGGCCCCCGGCGGGACCAAGACTCCCGCGCCGGATCCCACGCGACGAGTGGCAGGATTGCCATGACCGGAAAGGATCGTGCCAATGCCGGACAGCACCCCCTCGTCCCCCTCGGAGCCTCCCGCCGCCGCACCGCACCGCGTCGTCGTGCTCGCCCTCGACGGCGTCTACCCCTTCGAGATGAGCATCCCGTTCCGGATCTTCGGCACGGCCGAGGACCGGGAGGGACGGCCGTTGTACGAGGTGGTGACCTGCGGGCTCGACAGCGGTCCGGTCCGTACGAGCTCGGACTTCTCGATCTCCCTGGAGCACGGCAGGGAGGCGGTGGCCACGGCCGGCACCCTGGTGGTCCCGCCGTTCACCTGCGGCCCGGACGGCCGGGAGGAGTGGCTGTCCGACGAACTGGCGGACGCGCTCGCCCTGCTGCCGCCGGACGCCAGGATCGTCTCCATCTGCTCGGCGTCGTACGTCCTCGCGGCCGCGGGCCTGCTGGACGGCCGCCCGGCGACCACGCACTGGAACGAGGCGGACGACTTCCAGCGGACCTTCCCCCGGGTGAAGGTCGACGCGAACGTGCTGTTCATCGACGACGGCCGGGTGCTGACCGCCGCGGGCGTCGCCGCCGGCGTGGACCTGTGCCTGCACCTGCTGCGGCGGGACCACGGCAGCGAGGTCGCCAACCGGGTGGCCCGGCTCTGCGTCGTACCGCCGTGGCGCGAGGGCGGACAGGCGCAGTACATCGAGCGTCCGGTGCCGGAGCCGACGGACACCACGACGGCGGCCACGCGCGCGTGGGCGCTGGAGCGCCTCGACCGGCCGCTGCCGCTCGCCGAACTGGCCGCGCACGCGCGCATGAGCGTGCGCACCTTCTGCCGCCGCTTCCGCGACGAGGTGGGGGTGCCGCCGGGCCAGTGGCTGGTGCAGCAGCGGGTCAAGCACGCGCTGCGGCTGCTGGAGACGACGGACCTGTCGGTGGACCGGGTGGCGGCCGAGTCGGGGTTCGGCACCGCCGTGTCGATGCGGCAGCACCTGGCGTCGGTGGTCGGGGTGTCCCCGACGGCGTACCGCCACACCTTCCGCGCGCTCGCGCGCGCGTAGTCCCCGGACCCTCCCCTGCCCTCTCCGGGTCCGGCCCGCGTGCCCACCGGTACGGTTGGCCAACTCGTCCGCACGGTTCACGAGTTGACCGGCCGGGTCGCTGCGCACACGGCGCCGATTCCGGGAAAATCCCTATGCAGAGAACCCTCTGCACCCCTACGCTCCCCGGCATGTCCGACGCACCCGCCCCGCACCCCGCGCCCACCCGGCGCATGGACGCCCGCAGCCTGCGCGGGCTCGCGCACCCGCTGCGGATGCGCATCCTGGAACTGCTCAGCCTGGACGGTCCTGCCACCGCGTCCCGGCTCTCCGCACGGCTCGGCGAGAACACCGGCACCGTCAGCTGGCACCTGCGCCACCTGGCAGAGCACGGCTTCATCGAGGAGGAGACGGGCCGCGGCACCAAGCGCGAGCGCTGGTGGCGCCGCACGGCCGAGCGCCATGAACTGCGCATATCCGATTTCCGCGACGACCCCGACGCACACGGCGCCCTGTCGGTCTACCTGAGCGAGCTGGTGCGGCAGTTGTTCAGCCGCGTCATGACGTACGTGGGCGAGGACTGGGACGCCACCTGGCGCGCGGCGGGCACCATCGCCGACTGGCGCGACCTGCGCCTGACACCGGCCCAGCTCATGGCCCTCAACGAGGAACTGACGGCCGTCGTGGCCCGGTACGCGCGCGTGGCGGACGACGCGCCCGCCCCCGACGCGCTGCCGGTCGTCGTGCAGCTCCAGTCGTTCCCGCGCCGGGACCCCACCGCGACCGGGGACGACGCGTGAGCCTGCTGCGCCGCCACCGCGACTTCCGGCTGCTGTGGTGCGGGGAGACGGCGGGGAAGTTCGGGGCGTCGGTGACGAGCGTGGCCATGCCGCTGGTGGCGGTGTCCACGCTGGGGGCGGGCCCGTTCCAGGTCGGGGTCCTGACAGCCGCGTCCTGGCTGCCCTGGCTGGCCGTGGGGCTGCCCGCGGGCGCCTGGGTGGACCGGGTGCGGCGCCGCCCCGTGATGCTCGTGGCGGCGGCCGTCTCGCTCGTGCTGTTCGCCGCGGTGCCCGTGGCGTCCGCGACGGGCCACCTGACGACGGGTCTGCTGCTCGCCGTCGCACTCCTCGCGGGCACGGCCGCCGTCTTCTTCCAGACCGCCTACACCGCCTACCTGCCGTCCCTGCTCTCCGCCGCCGACCAGCCGGAGGGCAATGCCAAGCTGCACGGCAGCGCGTCGGCCGCGCAGATCGCCGGACTCGGCTCCGGGGGCCTGATCGCCCAGCTCGCCGGGGCGGTCAACGGGATGCTCGTCAACGCGGCCACCTTCCTGGTCTCCCTGGTGTGCCTGGCGGGCGTCCGCCACCGCGAGCCGCGCCCGGCCCGCCCCGAGCACCGCACGGGACTGCTCCGGGAGGTCGGCGAAGGACTGCGGCTGATCGCGCACGACCCCTGGCTGCGCGCGTTCACGCTGTTCGGCGGCGTCTCGAACCTCGCCCTGATGGGGTACCAGTCGATCCAGGTGGTCTTCCTGGTCCGCGCGGGCCTGGCCCCCGGCACGGTGGGTGCGCTGGTCGCCGCCGGGGCGGCCGGAGGGGTCGCGGGGGCACTGGTCGTACGGCGGGTGGCCGGCCGGATCGGCACGGCCCGCGCGACGCTCGTCTTCGAGCTGGGCCTGGTGACCGGTGCGCTGCTGATGCCGCTGGCGGGCGGCGGGGCGTCCGCGCTGCTCTTCGTGGCCGGGAGCGTCTGCGTGACGGCCGGGGTGGTGGCGGGCAACGTCCTCAAGTCCGGCTTCACCCAGCGCTACTGCCCGCCGGAGCTGCTCGGCCGGCTGACCGCGAGCGCGGCGTTCGTGTCGTACGGGACCATCCCGCTCGGGGCGCTGCTCGGCGGGGCGCTGGGGGACGCGCTCGGCGTCCGTACGGCGATGTGGATCACCACGGCGGGGGTGCCGCTGGCCGGCCTGGTGCTGGCCTTGTCCCCGATCGGACGCTGCCGCGACCTGCCGACGGAGCCCCCGGCCGCCCTGGGGTCCGCGACGCCCGGGGGCGGCTCTCCGGGAGCCCGCCGGGAGCCCGCGCGCCCGGCCTGACCGGCGGGGCGCCGCCTCCTCGCGCGGCGGGCCGCTCAGGCGTCGTCGCGGTCCGGCGGCGGCGTGTCGTCGGACCGGTGGCGCAGGGCGCGCTGCACGCGCGCGAGGACCGCCTCGCCCTGCCTGCGGTGCCCGTGCACGCGCGGGTCCTCCGTCACGTCGTACCGCTTGACGTAGGCGCCGAGGAACGCCTGGAGGGTGGCCACCGCGGGGATCGCGATCAGGGCGCCCACCGCGCCGAGCAGGGCGGTGCCCGCGATGACCGAGCCGAAGGCCACCGCGGGGTGGATGTCGACGGTCTTGGCGGTCAGCTTGGGCTGGAGCACGTAGTTCTCGAACTGCTGGTACACCACGACGAAGACCAGCACCCACACCGCGTACCAGGGGTCCTCGGTGAAGGCGATGAGCATCGGCAGGGCACCCGCCAGATAGGTGCCGATGGTGGGGATGAACTGTGAGACCAGGCCGACCCACACGGCGAGCGCGGGCGCGTAGGACACGCCGAGGGCTTCGAGCAGGATGTAGTGGGCGATGCCGGAGATCAGGGCCATCAGGCCGCGCGAGTAGAGGTAGCCGCCGGTCTTGTCGACCGCGATCTCCCAGGCGCGCAGTACCTCGGCCTGGCGCGCGGGCGGCAGTACGGAGCACAGGGCGCGGCGCAGCCGGGGTCCGTCGGCGGCGAAGTAGAACGCGAACAGGAAGATCGTCAGCAGCCGGAACAGTCCGCCCATGACGGTGGCGGAGACGTCGAGCACCCCCGTGGCACTGTTCTGCACGTACTTGCGCAGCCAGTCCGAGCGCAGGATGTTGTCCTGCAGTTCCACCCGCGACAGTTCCGTGTGGAACGTGTGGTTGATCCAGTTGATGACCTTGTCGAGGTAGTCGGGGAAGTCGTCGACCATGTCGGCGATCTGGCCCGCGAGCATCGAGCCCAGCAGCACCGTGAAGCCGACGCCGACCACCAGCAGCCCGAAGAACACCAGGAACGTGGCGAGTCCGCGCCGCATCCCGCGCGCGGCCATCCGCCCGACGGCGGGTTCGATGGCGAGCGCGATGAAGAACGCGATCAGGATGTTGATCAGCAGGCCCATGAGCTGGAGGAACGCCCACGAGCCCAGCTGGAAGACCGCGTACAGCGCGAGGGCGAGCACCATCGCGCGGGGCAGCCAGCGGGGCATCCGCGCGGGGCCGGGCGAGGGCGGCGCGTCGCCGGTCCCGCCCCCCGCGCCGCCGGACGGTGCGCCGGTTGTCCGCGCGGCCGCGCCCCCGTCCGTCGCCGCGGTCTGGGTCGCTGGTTCGTTCTCGGTGGCTGCCACGGGATCAAGTCTGGCGTACCCGTAGGACAACGGGCCCCACCCCCGCATGTCACCTCTTGTCGGAGATCGTCCTCAGCGCTTGTCGGACGGCACGTCCACGGCCGCGCACACCGCCCGCCACACGTCCTTCGTCTCCCAGCCGGCGTCCAGTGCCTCGTGCACCGTCCGGCCGCCCAGCTCCGACATCACGTGGTCCCGCGCGAAGGACTCGGCATAGGACGCACCGAAGTGGTCCGCCATGCGCTCCCAGAAAATCGTCAACCGCATGTGTCCAGTATCCCGCCCGTAGAACGCTCCTGAGAGTGCAGCCCGGCCCGGAACCATTGCCGCAAGCCCTTTCCGCCCTACCGTCGGAACATGGCTGGAAAACCCCTGTCGTCCGGAACGCCCCTCGCGCGCGCCGAGCACTTCGTCTGGCTGACGGCCCGCGTGCTGGAACAGCACCGGTTCGCCTACCACTTCCTGGGCGGCGACGCCGAGGCCGTCGAGACGGCGCTCGCCTCCTACCTCAACGCGGACGGCGGCTACGGCCACGCCCTGGAACCCGATATGCGCGGCCCGGTCAGCCAGCCGCTGCACACCGCACAGGCGCTGCGCGTGCTGGACTCCATCGGCCGCTGCGGCGGACCGCGCGTGGAGCGCGCCTGCCGCTACCTGACCGGGGTCTCCACCCGCGAGGGCGCGCTGCCCGCCCTGCACCCCTCGCTGCGCGGCTATCCGTACGCGCCGTTCATGCCACTGTCCGACGACCCGCCCGGGGAGTTGCTGGCGACCGGCCCGGTGGTGGGCCTGCTCCACCGCAACCAGGTGTGGCACGCATGGCTGTTCCGGGCCACCGACTTCTGCTGGGCCGCCATCGACGCGCTGGACGCGTCGCACCCGTACGAGATCGAGGCGGCGGTCGCCTTCCTCGACGGCGTGCCCGACCGCCCGCGCGCGGAGGCGGCGGCGGACCGGCTGGGCCGGATGGTGCGCGACCAACGGCTGGTGGCGCTGGAGCCGGACCGCCTGGACCAGTACCCCGTGGCGGACGGCTACGCGCCGACCGAGCACCACTTCGCGTACGACTACGCGCGCGTGCCCGACTCGCTGGCCCGGCGGTGGTTCACGGAGGAGGAGATGGAAAGCGCCCTGGACCACCTGGCCGCCGCGCAGCAGGAGGACGGCGGCTGGCCGATCAACTGGCGCGCGTGGGCGCCGGGTACCGCCCTGGAGTCGCGCCCGGTCGTCACGATCGAGGCCCTGCGCACCCTGCGGGCCCACGGCCGCGCCGTCGGGTGAGCGCGCGGGCCCCGGACGGCGCCGTCACGCCAGGGCCCGTACCCCCGCCGTCACGAGCACCGCGGCGGCGACCACGACCAGGAACGGGGCGCGCAGCACCAGCGCCACGGCGGCGGCGCCGACGCCCGCCACGCGCGCGTCCAGGACCAGGGTGGCGCCCGAGGCGAAGGTCTGCTGCGCGGTGAGCGCCGCGAGCAGGGCCACCGGCAGCAGGGCGGCGAGCCGCTGCACCAGCGGGCGCTCCAGGGCTCCGGCGGGGACGAGCAGCCCGACGAGCTTGACCAGGTAGCAGCCGGCCGCCGTCAGCGCGATCGCGATCCAGACGTTCACCGGGCACTCTCCTCACGGGCGCCCGCGCGGCGCCCTCTCACGTACAGCACGGCGGGCGCGGCGAGGGCCGCGACCAGGACGGGTACGCCCGCGGGCAGCACCGGCAGCAGCCCGAGGCCCAGGACGACGGCGAGGCCCGCGACGGCCCGCTCGGTCGCCGAGCGCAGCATGGGGGCGAGCAGGGCGAGGAAGACCGCGGGCCCGGCCGCGTCCAGGCCCCAGGCGTCGGTGTCGCCGATCGCCTCGGCACCCAGGGCCCCCAGGAGCGTGGTCAGGTTCCACAGGACGTACAGGGTGAGCCCGGTGACGGTGAAGCCGAGCCGTACGCCGCGCCGGTGCGGCTGGGCCAGGGCCACGGCGGTGGTCTCGTCGATGACCCAGTGCGCGGCGAGCGGGCGCACCGCGCGCGGGAGGGCCAGGAGCTGGGACAGGCGCAGGCCGTAGAAGGCGTTGCGGGTGCCGAGGAAGAACGCGCCCGCGGCCGCGGTGAACGGGTTGCCGCCCGCCGCGAGCGCCCCGACCAGCGCGAACTGGGAGGCGCCGGTGAAGACCAGGAGGCTGAGGGCGCAGCTCTGGAGCAGGGTCAGTCCCGCCCCGGCCGAGGTCACGCCGAAGGCGAAGCCGGAGAGTCCCACGGCCACGCCGACGCCGAGCGCGTCGCGGACGACCGCCCCGTCGGACTTCACCGGGGACGGTCCTGGGGTCCCGGCTGCCCCGGGTATCTCTGTCGGTGCCGGGCCGTCGGCGGCCGCGGCCCGCTGTGCTGTCGTATCTGCCACGCGGTGGACGGTACGGGCGCGGGCGACGGCGGGTCTTGTACGTTCTTGCACTCCCGCGCACCGTCCCGCCGGCGCCCACCCACGCGCCCGCGCGCCTCGCCTGCACGCACGCCCACGCCGTCACGCGCTCCCGCGTCCGGCCGTGCGGCGGTCCGCGGCCGTTCTCAGCGTCCCGCGGCGCGCTCGCGCTGGTAGGCGCCCGGAGGGACGCCGACGATGCGGGCGAAGTGCCGGTTGAGGTGCGGCTGGTCGGTGAAGCCGACCTCGGCCGCCACCCGCGCGGGCGCCGTGCCCGCGTCCAGCAGGCGCCGGGCCGCCCGCACGCGCGCGTTGGTGAGCCAGGTGTGCGGCGGCATCCCGTACGCCGCCTTGAAGGCGCGCAGCAGCGAGAAGGGGCGGGTGCCCAGCTCCCGGGCCAGCTCCTCCAGGGACGGCGGGTCGGGCATCCTCGCCAGCAGGACCTCCCGCGCCCGGGCGGCGGTGCGCGCGCCCGCGGTGACCGGCGGGCGCACGGGCAGGGCCCGGCCGTGCCGGTCCAGGAGCCGGGCCACCCCGAGGCGCAGCAGGCTGTCGGCGGCCAAGGCGTTGCCCTCCTCGGCCGCCCGGTGCACCGCGCGCACCAGCCGGGCGGTCTCCTCGTCCTCGACGATGGTCTCGCCGAAGGAGACCGTGCCACGCAGGCTGGTGTGCTCGGCCGCTATCGCGGAGACCAGGCCGAGCGACGGGTAGAGCGTGGCGTACGACCAGCCCTCGGGCACCCCGGCGTGCGCGGAGTGCGGCACCTCCGGGTTGATCATGACGACGGTGCCGCGGTGGGCCCGGACGGTGCCCTCCGGCAGGACGACGTCCTCGATCCCGAAGCGCACGGCGCCCAGCACGAAGCCCTCGTGGGCGTGGCGGGTGAAGGAGTGGCTGACGTACCGGGCGCGCAGCAGGTCGAGGCCGGGCACCCCGGGGTACTGCCAGTGCCGGGCCCACTCCCCCTCGCGGTCCGTCTCCGCCGCTGCTGCCATGGCCCCATTCTGCGCCCGCGGCCACGCCCCTGACCTGGGCGTCCAGCTCCTGGACGGTCGTTGTCAGTGGCGGGGTGCACGATGGAGCACATGGCCAGGACCGCGCTCGACTCCTTCTCCCCCGCGACCAGGGGCTGGTTCACGGGGGCGTTCAGCGCGCCCACCGCAGCCCAGGAGGGCGCCTGGCGTGCCATCCAGGAGGGCTCGGACGTCCTGGTCGTGGCACCCACCGGCTCCGGCAAGACCCTCGCCGCGTTCCTGGCCGCGCTGGACGACCTGGCCTCGGCTCCGCCGCCCGCGGAGGCCAGGAAGCGCTGCCGGGTGCTGTACGTGTCGCCCCTGAAGGCCCTCGCGGTCGACGTCGAGCGCAATCTGCGCAGCCCGCTGACCGGCATCCGCCAGGAGTCGGTGCGCCTGGGCCTGGCCGAGCCGGACGTGCGGGTCGGGATCCGCTCCGGGGACACCCCGGCCGCCGAGCGGCGCGCCCTGGGCACCAAGCCGCCGGACATCCTGATCACCACCCCCGAGTCGCTGTTCCTGATGCTCACCTCCGCCACCCGCGACGCGCTCGCGGGCGTCGAGACGGTCATCCTGGACGAGGTGCACGCGGTGGCGGGCACCAAGCGCGGCGCCCACCTGGCCGTCTCGCTGGAGCGCCTGGACGAGCTGCTGCCGCGCCCCGCCCGCCGGATCGGCCTGTCCGCGACCGTGCGGCCGGTGGACGAGGTCGCGCGCTACCTCTCGCCCCGGCGCCGGGTGGAGATCGTGCAGCCGCCCTCCGGCAAGGAGTTCGACCTGTCGGTGGTCGTACCGGTGGAGGACCTGGGCGAGCTGGGCGGCTCCCCGGCGAGCGACTCGGACGAGGCGGAGCGGCCCTCGATCTGGCCGCACGTGGAGGAGCGGATCGCCGACCTGGTGCAGGCGCACCGCTCGACGATCGTGTTCGCCAACTCCCGCCGCCTGGCCGAGCGCCTGTGCAACCGGCTCAACGAGATCGCCTACGAGCGCGCGACGGGCGAGCCGCTGCCCGAGGGCGCGCCGCCCGCCGAGGTCATGGCCCAGTCCGGGGCCGCCCAGGGCGCGCCCCCGCTGCTCGCCCGCGCGCACCACGGTTCGGTCTCCAAGGAGCAGCGCGCCCAGGTCGAGGAGGACCTCAAGGCGGGTCGGCTGCCCGCGGTGGTGGCCACCTCCAGCCTGGAGCTGGGCATCGACATGGGCGCGGTCGACCTGGTGGTGCAGGTGGAGTCGCCGCCCTCGGTCGCCTCGGGCCTGCAGCGGGTGGGGCGCGCGGGCCACCAGGTCGGCGCGGTGTCCACGGGCGTCGTCTTCCCCAAGTACCGCGGTGACCTGGTGCAGGCGGCCGTGGTCACCGAGCGGATGCGGACCGGCTCCATCGAGTCGCTGCGCGTCCCGGCCAACCCGCTGGACGTGCTGGCCCAGCAGCTGGTGGCGATGGTGGCGCTGGACAGCTGGCAGGCCGACGACCTGCTGGCGGTGGTCCGGCGCGCCGCGCCCTTCGCCTCGCTGCCGGACTCCGCGTTCACGGCCGTCCTCGACATGCTGGCCGGGCGCTATCCCTCCGACGCCTTCGCCGAGCTGCGCCCGCGCGTGGTGTGGGACCGGGTGGCGGGCACGGTCACCGGGCGGCCGGGGGCCCAGCGCCTCGCGGTGACCTCCGGCGGCACGATCCCGGACCGGGGCCTGTTCGGGGTGTTCCTGGCGGGCGCCGACCCCAAGAAGGGCGGCGGCCGGGTCGGCGAGCTGGACGAGGAGATGGTGTACGAGTCGCGGGTGGGCGACGTGTTCACCCTGGGCACCAGCTCCTGGCGGATCGAGGACATCACCCGCGACCGCGTGCTGGTCTCGCCCGCGCCGGGGGTGCCGGGCCGGCTGCCGTTCTGGAAGGGCGACCAGCTGGGCCGCCCGCTCGAACTGGGCCGCGCGGTGGGCGCGTTCCTGCGGGAGGTCGGCGCGCTGTCCCCGCAGGACGCCCGGCTGCGGCTGCTGGCGGCGGGGCTGGACGCGTGGGCCGCGGACAACGTCCTGGGGTACCTGGACGAGCAGCGCCGCGCCTGCGGGCACGTGCCGGACGACCGGACGGTCCTCGTGGAGCGGTTCCGCGACGAGCTGGGCGACTGGCGGGTGGTGATCCACTCGCCGTTCGGCGCACAGGTGCACGCTCCCTGGGCGCTGGCGCTGGGCGCCCGGCTGTCCGAGCGGTACGGCATGGACGCGCAGGTGATGCACGCGGACGACGGCATCGTGCTGCGGCTGCCCGACGCCGATCTGATGGGCCTGGACCTGCTGGACCAGGACCCGGTCGCGCCGGGCGCGGAGTTCGACGGGGAGCAGGCGCCGGTCGGCGCGGCCGACGCCGTCTTCGACAAGGGCGAGGTCGGCCAGATCGTCACCGACCAGGTGGGCGGTTCGGCGCTGTTCGCCTCCCGCTTCCGCGAGTGCGCGGCGCGCGCGTTGCTGCTGCCCCGGCGCAGCCCCGGCAAGCGCACCCCGCTGTGGCAGCAGCGCCAGCGCGCGGCCCAGCTGCTCCAGGTGGCGAGCGAGTTCGGCTCCTTCCCGATCGTCCTGGAGGCCGTGCGGGAGTGCCTCCAGGACGTCTTCGACGTGCCGGGCCTGACCGAGCTGATGGGCGACATCGAGGCCCGCCGGGTCCGGCTGGTGGAGGTGACCACCCCGGAGCCGTCACCCTTCGCCCGCTCGCTGCTGTTCGGTTACGTGGCGCAGTTCCTGTACGAGGGCGACTCGCCGCTCGCCGAGCGGCGCGCCGCCGCCCTGTCCCTGGACTCGCGCCTGCTGGCCGAGTTGCTGGGCCAGGCCGAACTGCGCGAACTGCTCGACGCGGACGTGCTGGCCGAGCTGGAGGGCGAGCTGCAGTGGCTGGCCGAGGACCGGCGCGTCAAGGACGCGGAGGGCGTGGCCGACCTGCTGCGGGTGCTGGGCCCGCTGACCGACGCCGAACTGGCCGAGCGGGGCGCCGAGCCGGGCTGGGCGGCGGACCTGGCCGCCGCGCGCCGAGCCATCCGGGTGCGTGTCGCGGGCGCCGAGCACTGGGCGGCGATCGAGGACGCGGGGCGCCTGCGCGACGCGCTCGGCACGGCGCTGCCGGTGGGCGTCCCCGAGGCGTTCACGGAGCCGGTGAAGGACCCGCTCGGCGATCTCCTCGCCCGTTACGCCCGTACGCACGGGCCGTTCACGTCCGCGCGCGCGGCGGCCCGCTTCGGCCTGGGCACGGCCGTCACGGACGGCGCGCTGCAGCGCCTGGCCGGTGCGGGCCGGGTCGTCCAGGGCGAGTTCCACCCCTCCGGCGTGGGCCAGGAGTGGTGCGACGCGGCCGTGCTGCGGCGGCTGCGCCGGCGCTCCCTCGCGGCCCTGCGCCACGAGCTGGAGCCGGTGCCCCCGGCGGCGCTGGCGACCTTCCTGCCGCAGTGGCAGCACCTGGGCGGCAACAGCCTGCGGGGCATCGACGGACTGGCGCGCGCGGTCGAGCAGTTGCAGGGCGCCCCGGTGCCCGCCTCCGCCCTGGAGAAGCTGGTCCTGCCGTCCCGGGTCAGGGACTACTCCCCCGCGCTCCTGGACGAACTGACCACCATGGGCGAGGTCGTCTGGGCCGGCGCGGGCTCGCTGCCCGGCAAGGACGGCTGGGTGTCGCTCTACCTGGCCGACGCGGCGCCCCTGCTGCTGCCCCCGCCGCACCCCCTGGAGCTCACCGCGCTGCACGAGTCGGTCCTCACCGCGCTGTCCGGCGGGTACGGGCTGTTCTTCCGCCAGATCGCCGACCAGGTGCGCGCCACCACCCACCCCGACGCCACCGATCCCCAACTGGCCGACGCCCTCTGGGACCTGGCCTGGTCGGGCCGGCTGACCAACGACACGCTGGCGCCCCTGCGCGCCCTCCTCGGCTCCGGCCGCACCGCCGGAGCCACCGCGCACCGGGCCCGCCGCACCGTCCCGCGCGGGCGGTACGGCTCACTGGGCGCCGCCGCCCGCCCGGCCTCCCGCTCCGGCCCGCCGACCGTCAGCGGCCGCTGGTCCCTGCTCCCGGCCGCCGAGCCCGACCCGACGCACCGCGCCCACGCGCTGGCCCGCACGCTGCTCGACCGGCACGGCGTGGTGACCCGGGGCGCGGTGGCGGCCGAGGGCGTGGAGGGCGGCTTCTCGGCGACGTACCGCGTCCTGTCCGCCTTCGAGGACAGCGGTCAGGCCCGCAGGGGTTACGTGGTGGAGGGCCTGGGGGCGGCGCAGTTCGCGATGGACGGCGCGG
Organism: Streptomyces sp. NPDC001941; assembly: GCF_040296945.1. NCBI lineage: Bacteria > Bacillati > Actinomycetota > Actinomycetes > Kitasatosporales > Streptomycetaceae > Streptomyces > Streptomyces sp. NPDC001941. The sequence continues at coordinate 27,855 of NZ_JBEOYE010000072.1, forward strand.
TGGACCGGCTCCGCGCGGCCGCCACCGCGCGCGAGCGCGCCGACGCCGGGTCGGCCGCACCGCTCGCGGTGGTCCTCGCGGCGGCCGACCCGGCCAACGCCTACGGTGCCGCGCTGTCCTGGCCCGAACCACCGGCCGGCGCGGGGCACAAGCCGGGCCGCAAGGCGGGCGCCCTGGTGGTCCTGGTGGATGGCGAGCTGACGCTGTACGTGGAGCGGGGCGGCAAGTCGTTGCTGTCCTGGCAGACCGAGCCGGACGCCCCGGCCCTGCGGGCGGCGGTGGAGGCGCTGGCGGGCGCGGCGAAGGAGGGAGCCCTCGGCACGGTCACGGTGGAGCGGCTGAACGGTACGGCGTCGCTGACCTCACCCCTGTCGCCCACCCTGGAGTCGGCGGGCTTCCACGCCACCCCGAGGGGGCTGCGCCTGCGCCCGTAGGGACCCCCTCCCGCGGACCGCGGCGCCCACCCTCCCGAGCCACAGCGCCCAGGACACACGGACACGGCACCCACCCGAGCCACAGCGCCCAGGGCACCCAGGACACACACGGACACGGCACCCACCCCGCCACCGGCCCCAAGGGCGCCTCCCGGAGGCATCATGGACCCATGCCCGAAGGAGACACCGTCTGGCAAGCCGCCCGTCGCCTCCACGCGGCCCTGGCCACGGACCGCCCGCTCACCACCTTCGACCTGCGCGTCCCCCGCTTCGCCACCGCCGACCTCACCGGCAGCACGGTCCTGGACGTCACCCCTCGCGGCAAGCACCTGCTGACCCGCTTCGAGGGCGGCCTCACCCTCCACTCGCACCTGCGCATGGAGGGCGCCTGGCGGGTGTTCGCGCCGGGCCGGCGGTGGAGCGGCGGCCCCCCACACCAGATCCGCGCGGTGCTGGCCACGGACGAGTGGAGCGCCGTCGGCTACCGGCTCCCCGTCCTCGAACTCATCCGCACCGCCGACGAACCCTCCGTCGTCGGCCACCTCGGCCCCGATCTGCTCGGCCCGGACTGGGACCCGGAGGAGGCCGTGCGCCGCCTCTCGGCCGAGCCCGCGCGCCCGCTCGGCGAGGCGCTCCTGGACCAGCGCAACCTGGCCGGCATCGGCAACGTGTACAAGGCCGAACTGTGCTTCCTGGCGGGTACGAGCCCCTGGCTGCCGTTCGGCGACCTGCCGTCCGGCGTCCCGGCCCGCCTGGTCGCCACCGCGCACCGCCTGCTGGAGGCGAACAAGGACCGTCCCGACCGGCGCACGACCACCACGGGCCGCGGCCCGGGCCTGCGCCTGCACGTGTACGGACGCGAGGGCCGCCCCTGTCTGCGGTGTGGCACGGCGGTGCGCAGGACGGCCCCCGAGGGCGACCGGGACCGCGTCACGTACTGGTGCCCGGGCTGCCAGAAGGGCCCGACACCGTAAACGCCACGGGGCACCCGCCCCCGTAACCCCCGTACGCCCGCCGGCACCCCGGACACGTCCACCCCACCCCCGTACGCCACCCAACAACCCCGAGCCCCCACCCACGTACACCGCCCAACGACCCCGAGCCCCCACCCACGTACGCCAACCCAAACCCCAAGCACCCCCACCAACCGCCCCGCCCCACACAGTTGACGCCCCGTCAGATCCGGTCGTACCGTCCCGGCATGCCCATCAAGGCGTACGACCTCACCGGCCGCACCGCGTTCGTCACCGGCGCCGCGAGCGGCATAGGCCGCTCCAGCGCCCTGCTGCTCGCCGAGGCGGGCGCGGTCGTGCACTGCGCGGACCGCGACGAGAAGGGCCTGGACGAGACCCGGCGGCTGATCGCCGACAGCGGGGCCACGGCCCACACCCACCCGCTCGACGTCTCCGACCGGGCCGCCGTGACGGCGGCCGTGGACGCGGCCACGTCGGCCACCGGCCCGCTGCACGCCATGGCCGCGATCGCCGGGATCATGCACACCAGCAGCGTCCTGGAGACCGCCGACGAGGACCTCGACCGGATCCTGGACGTGAACTTCAAGGGCGTCCTGTACGCCTGCCAGGCCGCCGCCCGCTCCATGATCGAGTCGGGCACCCGGGGATCGCTCGTCACCATGGCGTCCGGGGCCATGGACTCCGCCCAGGCGGGCCTGCTCTGCTACAGCGTCGCCAAGGCGGCGGTCGTCCAGCTCACCAAGACCCTGGCCACCGAGGTCGGGCGGCACGGCATCCGCGTCAACGCGGTCGCCCCGGGCTGGATCCGCACCCCGATGACCGCGCGCCACGAGTCGGCGCAGCAGGACCGGGTGGAGGCCATGATGGTGCGCCTCTCCCCGCTGGGGCGCGTCGGCGAGCCCGATGACATCGCGCACGCGGTCCTGCACCTGCTCTCGGACGCCTCGGCCTTCACGACCGGTCAGATCCTCCGCCCGAACGGCGGCGTCGCGATGCCTTGGTGAACGCCACCGCGTGCACCGGCAGCAGGCTCAGCCCCCATCCGCCGGCCGCCACCGCGCCCTCGACGACCCCGGCCCGCTCCGGCACCAGGGCGAGGCGCAACACGGCCCACCACCACAGCCCACCGAGCACCAGCGCGAGCACGGTGAGCGCCAGCGCGGGCCACGGGCCCCATCGCCGTACCATGGCCGCCTCCTCCGGTCGACGCTAGACCGGGCCGATCACCCGGCGGGAGGGCGCACCGGAAGCAAACCCGGCGCGCGCCGCATCCCCGCCGCGCCGTCAGTCTCCCCCGCCCCCGCGCACCCCGCACCCCAGCGCGACCCGGCCCCCGCACCCGGCTCGCCACCCACCCGGACCCCACGGGCTCCCCGACCCGCACGGACCCCCGGGCAGGAGCCCCCGCACCCCCTGGACGAGCGAAAGCGGGGTGCCCGGGGAAAAACCCCGGGCACCCCGCCCGCAAACCCTTCACACGGCCTCCAGAGGCCACTCCTGGGACCTCCTGGGACCTCAGCCCACTCCAGGACCCAGAAAACCTCAAGCCCCGGACCTCAAGCCCCGGACCCCAGGACCTCAAGGCCCCAGACTCAAGCCCCAGGCCTCAGGACCTCAAGCCGTCTCCGCCTGGAACATCCACGCGTGCTTCTCCAGGTCGCCCGTCAGGCCGATCAGGATGTCCTGGCTGATCGGGTCCGCGTCCCCGGTCGCCTCGATCCGCTCACGCATGCGCGAGACGACCGCGCCGAGGGCGTCCACCAGGATCCGTACCGCGTCCACGTCCTTGATCCAGCCGTCCGGCACCACGCCCACGGCGCTCCCGGACGCGACGGTCGACGCACGGCCGTCGGGCGAGACGCCGATGGCCGAGGCGCGCTCGGCCACGGTGTCGGAGTGCAGACGGGCCGTGTCGACGACCTCGTCGAGCTGGAGGTGGACGGACCGGAAGCGCGGACCGACGACGTTCCAGTGCACCTGCTTGGCCACCAGCGACAGGTCCACGAGGTCGACGAGCGCGCCCTGCAGGGCCTCACCGACGGTCTTCATGTCGGCATCGGACAGGGGGCTCTTCACGACAGACATCCAGTCCTCCATTCACAGTGCTTCACTCCCCCGCCTACCCCGGATCCCCTCCGCCTCCACCATGACATACGCCACATAAAAGGGTTACCGGACCCAACCCCTCATGAAGTACTCAGAATCACCCAGAACCACCCAGCTGTCCCCAGTCATCCCAGCCATCCCCAGCCACATACAAATCACCCACCCCACACGCGACGAAGCCCCGGCACGGGCCCCACAGGGGCACCACACCGGGGCTTCACCCCGAAAAAATCACCGGACGATCACCCGGCGGCCGACCGCGTCATCCGCCTCACGCGGCGACGACGTCCACCGCCTCCGCGGGCGCCTTGATCGTCACCCGTTCGGTCGGCACACCGGTCACACCGGAGACCGACGTCACGGAGATGGAATTGAGCATCGGGCGTACTGGCGCAGGCACCGGCTCGCTGGCCGCTGCCGACTCGGCCAGCTCGGCCAGCGACAGCTCGTCGCTCACTTCACGCATGAGCTCGGACATCCGTACGTCAAGCGCGTCGCAGATCGCGGAGAGCAGCTCGGAGGAAGCCTCCTTTTGCCCCCGCTCCACCTCGGAGAGATAGCCGAGCGATACTCGGGCGGACGAGGAGACTTCGCGCAGAGTACGGCCCTGGCGCTGGCGCTGCCGACGCAGCACGTCACCCAGCAGGCGACGGAGCAGAATCATCGGTGGCTCCCTCCTCGGACCGCGTAGCCGCATCCTTCACGCCCCACCGTACCGCCTCGCGCCGCGGCCGTGCGGGGAGCGATGTCGTGTTCACTCAGGGCTGCAAACATCAATTCCCCCCGTTCTGTTCCGTATCCTGTGCCCGCGCATTCGCCGGGCGTTCCTCCGCAGGGCTCCGAGCAGGCCGGACGGAGGCCTCGGCCGGGTCCGCCCCCGGGGTTCCGGAGAGCGTCTCGGCGAGCAGGTCCAGCACGCTCCGTACACTCTCTGTACGAATTTCCGCCCGGGCGCCGTTCAACCGCAGGGAGACGACTTTCCCGGATTTCCCCGTGCCGGCGCCGCTTCCGGCGGGTCCCGCGACGGCCACGTACACCGTCCCGACGGGCTGCCCGTCCTGCGGGTCGGGGCCGGCCACCCCCGTGGTGGCGATGCCCCAGTCGGCCCCGAGCCGGTCCCGCACACCCCGTGCCATCTGCAGCGCGACCTCGGGATCGACCGCGCCGCGCTCCGCCAGGAGGGTGGCGTCGACGTCGAGCAGTTCCGCCTTCAGGGGCGTCGCGTACGCCGTGACGCTCCCCCGGAAGACGCGGGAGGCCCCCGGCACCGAGGTGAGCTCCGCGGCCACCAGACCGCCCGTGAGGGACTCCGCGACCGAGAGCGTCTGACCACGCTCCGCGAGCACCGAGAGCACCCGGGCGGCGGGGTTCATCGCGTCGAACCGGAGGCGGAGCCGGTCGCCGAACCGGTCGCGGAGTCGGCACCGGCGTCCTCCGCGGCGGGCCCGTCCGCGACGGAGGGAGCCCCTCCGGCCACCGGGGCACCAGCGGTACCGCCCACCGGGGCCGCACCGGGCTCGAGCGTCCCACCAGTCGCGCTCACGGGAGACTCGGCCGAAGCGGCAGCCTCCAGGGCACCGGGGGCCGGAACCACGGGCTCCGCCACCTCGGCCACGGGAACCGCGGCCTCCACGCCGCCGGCCACCGGAACCACGACCTCCGTCGCGCCGCCGGACCCGACACCGCCGGCCGCACCGGCACCGCCCGCGACCTCACCGGCCACGGCGAGCAGCGCCGCCTTCTCCGCCGCGAGCCCGCGCCGTCGCAGCACCACGGCCTCGCGCACGTAGTCCAGCCCGGTCACCACGGTGAGGACCACGGCGAGGGCCATCACCCACCACCGCAGCGTGGCCAGCGGCCCGGTCAGCGCGAGGACGTACATCCCCACCGCCGTGCCCTGGGCCAGTGTCTTGAGCTTGCCGCCGCGGCTGGCCGGGATCACCCCGTGCCGGATCACCCAGAAGCGCATCAGGGTGATGCCCAGCTCGCGGAAGAGGATCACGCCCGTGACCCACCAGGGCAGGTCGCCGAGCCAGGACAGGCAGATCAGCCCGGCCGCCATGATCGCCTTGTCGGCGATCGGGTCGGCGATCTTCCCGAAGTCCGTGACCAGGTTGTACGTCCGGGCCAGGTGCCCGTCGAAGACGTCCGTGATCATGGCGACCGCGAAGGCCGCCCACGCCCAGGCGCGCCAGGCCGGGTCGTAGCCGCCGTCCTGGAGGAGCAGCAGCACGAAGCCCGGCACGAGCACGAGCCGGATCATCGTGAGGATGTTGGCGATGTTCCAGAGGCTGGCCTGGTTGACGGCCGCAGCGCCCAGCTTTCCGCCGGGCGCCGGCCTTCCGGTACCGCCCGCCGCGGATGCCGGGACTCCGGTCATCTGGCCGCCTCCTCAGGGTCGTCGAGACACTCCGCCACCAGGTCGACGCCTTCCGTGCCGACCACCTTGGCCATGACCATACGACCGGGCACCAGGCCCTCGCGTGCGGTGAAGACCACCTGGCCGTCCGTCTCCGGCGCCTGGTGGGCCGCGCGGCCCACCGCGCCGTCCTCGTCGTCCACGGACTCCACCAGGACGTGCAGCGTCTCGCCCAGGCGCTCCTCGGCGCGCTGGGCGGTCAGCTCCTCGGCGAGCCGGGACAGGTGCGCCAGGCGCTGGTCGACGGTCTCCTGGTCGAGCTTGCCCTCGTACGTCGCCGCTTCCGTGCCGTCCTCGTCGGAGTACCCGAAGACGCCGATGGCATCCAGGCGCGCGTGCGTCAGGAAGCGCTCGAGTTCGGCGAAGTCCGCCTCCGACTCACCGGGGAAGCCGACGATGAAGTTGGACCGGACGCCGGCCGTGGGGGCCTTGGAACGGATGGTGTCCAGCAGCTCCAGGAAGCGCTCGGTGTCACCGAAGCGCCGCATCGAGCGCAGCACGCCGGGCGCGCTGTGCTGGAAGGAGAGGTCGAAGTAGGGCGCGACCTTCTCGGTCGAGGTCAGGACGTCGATCAGGCCGGGCCGCATCTCGGCGGGCTGCAGGTAGCTGACGCGCACCCGCTCGATCCCGTCGACCGCCGCGAGCTCGGGCAGCAGGGTCTCCAGCAGGCGGATGTCGCCGAGGTCCTTGCCGTACGAGGTGTTGTTCTCGGAGACGAGCATGACCTCCTTGACGCCCTGCTCGGCCAGCCAGCGGGTCTCGCCGAGCACGTCGCTGGGGCGGCGCGAGACGAAGGAGCCGCGGAAGGAGGGGATGGCGCAGAAGGAGCAGCGCCGGTCGCAGCCGGAGGCCAGCTTCACGGAGGCGACGGGACTGGTGTCCAGGCGGCGGCGGAGCGGGGCGCGCGGGCCTGAGGCGGGCGCCAGGCCCTCGGGCAGGTCCTCGGGGGCGCTCTCGACGGCCTGGGCGTGGCCGGGCAGGGCCACGGCGGAGGCGGCGTCCTGGCGCTCGACCGGGGAGAGCGGCAGCAGGGCGCGGCGGTCGCGGGGGGCGTGCGCCTCGACGCTGCCGCCGTTGAGGATGGTCTGGAGCCGGCTGGAGATGTCGGTGTAGTCGTCGAAGCCGAGCACGCCGTCGGCCTCGGGCAGGGCGTCGGCCAGCTCCTTGCCGTACCGCTCGGCCATGCAGCCGACGGCGACGACGGCCTGGGTGCGGCCGTGGTCCTTCAGGTCGTTGGCTTCGAGGAGGGCGTCGACGGAGTCCTTCTTGGCGGCCTCGACGAATCCACAGGTGTTGACGACTGCGACGTCCGCGTCCGCGGCGTCCTCGACGAGCTCCCAGCCGTCCGCTGCCAAGCGGCCTGCGAGCTCCTCCGAGTCCACCTCGTTACGGGCGCAGCCAAGAGTGACAAGGGCGACGGTACGGCGTTCGGGCATGGACTCAAGACTACTTCGTTCCGGCCCGCACCCCCGCCCCGAGGGTTGATCGGGCGTTCACCCGCCTGCCGTACCGCCTTCGTGCCGCGGCGCCCCGCCCGCCCGGGAGCGGTGGGACGCCGGTGGCTCAGCCGACCTCGGGGTCGCCCTGGGTGTAGCTGAGGCGCTCGACCTGGCCGTCCTCGAATTCGTCGGAGACCTTCTTGCCGTTGACGAACAGCTCGGTCGCCCCGGCGTTGCCGAGGATCAGGTCGAGGCGCTCGTCGTCCTGGAAGGTCTTGGACTCGCCCTTGAGGAGCAGCCCGTCGAAGAGCAGCTTGCCGTTGTGCGACTTGGCGGAGATCCAGCTCTTGTCGGAGACGGCGGTCATGCGCACCGTCACCTTGTCCTTGGGGACGGCCGCGATGGCGCTGTCCGAGGGCAGCGGCTTGGGCTTGGGGGCGGCCTTGGACGGGGTCGCCTTCGGCGTGGGCTTCTGCTCGGGGGCGGGGCCCTCGGCGACGTGGCCCTTGGCCTGGTCGCCGCTGTCGTTGCCGCTGAAGACGGTGAAGCCGACGAAGCCGATGACGGCGACGATGGCCGCGACCATGGCGGCGGTCCAGTTGGGGCGCCGGGGCTCGGGGCGGATGCGTTCCGCCTCGAAGAGCGGCGCGGCGGGAGTGGGTGAGGGACGTCCGCCGTGCTCCCCGTCGTACTGGCTGACCAGCGGGGCGGGGTCGAGGCCGACGGCACGCGCGAGCGTGCGGATGTGGCCCCGGGCGTAGACGTCCCCGCCGCAGCGGGAGAAGTCGTCCTGCTCGATCGCGTGCACGATCGGGATGCGCACGCGGGTGGAGGTGCTGACCTCGTCCACGGTCAGGCCCGCGGCGATGCGTGCCTGCTGGAGGGCTCGACCGATCGAAGGCCGGTCGTCTTCGGGGGAGTTGCCGATGGACACGGGGGCGCCTTTCGAGCGTGTAGCCACCTGCTGGATGCTCAGTCTATGGGTGGTACGAAAGGGTGGGGCAACCGGGCGGATGCTGTTTGTACGCCATCGGAATGGCCGGAGGGCGTCTGAGTGGATCAAGGCGGGAGCGACGCATCTCGCTCTCCCTCCCTCCAACTTGACGCACGGCCCGGGGAAACGGTTGTCCGAGGACCCCTTACGAGTGAGCCTCCCCCCGGATGATGGCGAGCACTCCATCCAGTTCGTCGGGCTTCACGAGCACGTCGCGCGCCTTGGAGCCCTCGCTCGGGCCGACGATGTTGCGCGACTCCATCAGGTCCATCAGGCGCCCCGCCTTGGCGAACCCGACGCGCAGCTTGCGCTGGAGCATCGACGTGGAGCCGAACTGGGTGGAGACGACCAGCTCGGCCGCCTGGCACAGCAGGTCCAGGTCGTCGCCGATGTCCTCGTCGATCTCCTTCTTCTGCTTGGTGCCGACGGTGACGTCCTCGCGGAAGACCGGGGCCATCTGGTCCTTGCAGTGCTGGACGACGGCCGCGACCTCCTCCTCGGTGACGAAGGCGCCCTGCATGCGGGTGGGCTTGTTCGCACCCATCGGGAGGAACAGTCCGTCACCCTTTCCGATGAGCTTCTCGGCGCCGGGCTGGTCCAGGATGACCCGGCTGTCGGCGAGCGAGGAGGTGGCGAAGGCGAGCCGGGACGGCACGTTCGCCTTGATCAGGCCGGTGACGACGTCGACCGAGGGCCGCTGGGTGGCGAGCACCAGGTGGATGCCGGCGGCGCGGGCCAACTGGGTGATGCGGACGATCGCGTCCTCGACGTCGCGCGGCGCGACCATCATCAGGTCGGCCAGCTCGTCGACGATGACCAGGAGGTACGGGTAGGGCTGCAGGTCGCGCTCGCTGCCCTCGGGCAGCTTGACCTTGCCCTCGCGGATCGCCTTGTTGAAGTCGTCGATGTGGCGGTAGCCGAAGGCGGCCAGGTCGTCGTAGCGCAGGTCCATCTCGCGCACGACCCACTGCAGTGCCTCGGCGGCCCGCTTGGGGTTGGTGATGATCGGCGTGATCAGGTGCGGGATGCCCTCGTAGGCGGTGAGCTCCACCCGCTTGGGGTCGACCAGGACCATCCGGACGTCCTCCGGGGTGGCCCGCACCATCACCGAGGTGATCAGGCAGTTGATGCAGGACGACTTGCCGGAGCCGGTGGCGCCCGCGACCAGCATGTGCGGCATCTTCGCCAGGCTGTGCATCACGTACCCGCCCTCGACGTCCTTGCCGAAGGCGACCATCATCGGGTCGTCGTCCTCGGCGAGGCGCAGCACGTCTCCGAGGTTGACCATCTCGCGGTCGGAGTTCGGGATCTCGATGCCGACGGCCGACTTCCCCGGGATCGGCGAGATGATCCGCACGTCGGGCGAGGCCACGGCGTACGCGATGTTCTTGGTCAGCGCGGTGATCTTCTCGACCTTCACCGCCGGGCCCAGCTCGACCTCGTAGCGGGTGACCGTCGGGCCGCGGGTGAAGCCGGTGACGGCCGCGTCGACCTTGAACTCGCCGAAGACGTTGTTGAGGGAGTCCACGACCGCGTCGTTGGCGGCGCTGCGGGTCTTGCCCGGGCCGCCCCGCTCCAGCAGGTCCAGCGAGGGCAGCGCGTAGGTGATGTCGCCGGACAGCTGCAGCTGCTCGGCGCGCGCCGGAAGACCCTCGCCGCCCTCGGGCGCGGACTTGGTCAGGTCGGGCACCGCGCTCTTGGTCAGGTCCCGCACCCCGGCCGGCGGCCGGTCCGCCGCCCGCGACGGGGGTACGGGCGCGGCGGCCCCGCCCTCCTCGGGCGCCTCCCGCTCCTCGTCCTGGTCCTGCTTCGCCGCCGCGGCCTCGGCGGCCATGGCCCTGGCCCGCTCGCGGTCGGCGGTGACGTCGCGGGTGAGGTCGGCGACGACCGGCGAGGGCGGCATGCCGTTGAGCACGGCGCCGTCCAGCGCGGCGGCCGCGGCGGCGGCCACGTCCACGGCGTCCATCGGCCGGTCGAAGTCCGGCCGCACCGCGGCACGGCGCGGCCGGCGGCGGCCGAGCGCCTCCTCCTCGGCCTGGTCGTGGTCGTAGGGCTCGGCGGGACCGCCGGAGGCCGGGCCCCGGCGGCGGGGCCGCGGCGCGGGCCGCTGCTCCTCGCGCCAGTCGTCCTCGTACGCCTGCGCCGCCTGCGGTTCCTCGTACTCCTCGGGGTCGAGCTCGACGATGCCGAGCTTCGCGCCGAGCAGCCGCAGCCGCTGCGGGATGGCGTTGACCGGGGTGGCCGTCACCACGAGCAGGCCGAAGACGGTCAGCAGCACGAGCAGCGGTACGGCGAGGACCTCGCCCATCATGAAGACCAGCGGCTTGGACGCGGCCCAGCCGATCAGGCCGCCCGCGTCCTGCATGGCGGCGGTGCCGTCGCCGCGGCCGGGAGAGCCGCAGGCGATGTGGACCTGGCCGAGCACGCCCACGACGAGCGCGGACAGGCCGATGACGATCCGCCCGTTCGCCTCGGGCTTCTCCGGATAGAGGATCAGCCGGATCGCGATGGCGCCCAGCAGTATCGGCACGAGCAGGTCCAGGCGCCCGAAGGCACCGGTGACGAGCATCTCGACCAGGTCGCCGACCGGGCCGCGCAGGTTGGACCAGGTACCGGCCGCGACGATCAGCGCCAGGCCGAGCAGCAGCAGGGCGAGGCCGTCCTTGCGGTGCGCGGGGTCCAGCCCCTTGGCGCCACGCCCTATCCCGCGGAACATCGCGCCGACGCCGTGCGCGGCACCGAGCCAGGCACCGCGGGCGAGCCGGTAGACGCCCCCGGTGGGGGACGGTGCGGGCCGCGGCGGCGCCTTCTTCGCGGGTGCCCTGCGGGGGGCGGCCGCCTTCTTGGCGGGCGCCTTCTTCGCGGCTGTCTTCTTGGCGGGGGGCTTGCCGGGTGCCGCTTTCTTCGCCGCGCCCGTCGTACGGCCGGCGCGCGGCTTCGCAGTGCCCGCCGTGCCCTGGGAACCCTTGCCGGACGTACGTGAGGCCATGATGGTGAGGTTACCGGTGTGCACGCCGGTGGACACGCCTGCCCGGGGCTTCACCCGTTCGTGTCGCCCTTGCGGCGGCCGGAAACTGACGACGGATCAGTGTGACGAACGGTCAGCCCTGGGACGGCACCGCCGCCGGGCCGCCGCCGGTCCCGGGCTCCAGGGCGTCCAGCGCCCGCCGCAGCCCGGTGAGCTTGCGCTCCAGGTGGGCGGCGGTGGCCACGGCCGCCGCGTCCGCCGACTCGTCGTCCAGCTGCTTGGACAGCGCCTCGGCCTGCTCCTCGACCGCCGCCAGGCGCGCCGACAGCTCGGCGAGCAGCCCGACGGACTCCTTGGCCGGGCCGCCCTGGCCGCCCTCCAGCTGGAGCCGCAGCAGGGCCGCCTGCTCGCGCAGCTGACAGTTCTTCATGTACAGCTCGACGAAGACCGACACCTTGGCGCGCAGCACCCACGGGTCGAACGGCTTGGAGATGTAGTCCACCGCGCCCGCCGCGTAACCGCGGAAGGTGTGGTGCGGGCCGTGGTTGATGGCCGTGAGGAAGATGATCGGGATGTCCCGCGTCCGCTCGCGCCGCTTGATGTGCGCCGCCGTCTCGAAGCCGTCCATTCCCGGCATCTGGACGTCCAGCAGAATGACCGCGAAATCGTCCGTCAGCAGCGCCTTGAGCGCTTCCTCCCCTGACGATGCCCGCACCAGCGTCTGATCGAGCGCGGAGAGGATCGCCTCCAGCGCCAGCAGATTCTCCGGCCGGTCATCGACCAGGAGGATCTTGGCCTTCTGCACCATGGCCCGCCCTCCTCGCCCGGGCACGGGGCCTCCCCTGCTCTGAGAGCTCGGGGAAGCACCGGGCGCCGCCCCAGGGGACGACTCCCTTGCGCCGTCCGTCCTTGTGCCGGTCATGGTAGCCGCACCCCGCCTGTCGCCACACCCTGTCACCGCGATGTCACTGTGCACGTAGCAGAAACGCGGTGGGAGACCAGAAGGTTCCCCGAATACCGTTGTCTCACACGCCGCCGGGCACAGTCAGTCAGCAACGCGGGCCCGTGCGCACCGCCTCCACGGGCCCGACACCGCTCACTCGCCGCGCATCCACTGCTCCATCACCGACAGCAGGTGGTCCGGGTCGACGGGCTTGGTGACGTAGTCGGAGGCGCCCGACTCGATCGCCTTCTCCCGGTCGCCCTTCATCGCCTTCGCGGTCAGCGCGATGATCGGCAGACCCGCGAACTGGGGCATCCTGCGGATCGCCGTCGTCGTCGCGTACCCGTCCATCTCGGGCATCATGATGTCCATCAGGACGACCGTGACGTCGTCGTGCTGCTCCAGCACCTCGATGCCCTCGCGCCCGTTCTCCGCGTACAGCACCGAGAGGCCGTGCTGCTCCAGCACGCTGGTGAGCGCGAAGACGTTGCGGATGTCGTCGTCGACGATCAGCACCTTCTCGCCGCCGAACTCGAAGACCCGGCGCGGCTCCGGCTCCTCCTGCGCCACCGCGGGCCACCGCTCCTGCGGCGCGGCCGCACCGGCCGGCTGGCCGGGCAGCGCGGGCCTCGGGGCCTCCGGCGCCACCGGCGCCTTGCGGCGGTGGCGGAACAGGGCGCCCTTGCCCGCGCGCACCTCGGCCGGCTGCGCGACCCCCCGCGCCGACTCCAGGCCGTCCCCGGCCCCGCCCGCCAGCGGCTCGCCGTCCGCCCCCGGCTCGAGCTGCGGGTAGCCCTGGGGCGTCAGTTCGCTCGGGTGCAGCGGCAGGTACAGCGTGAAGGTGGAGCCGCGGCCCGGCTCGCTGGCCGCGTGGATCTCGCCGCCGAGCAGCCGCGCGATCTCCCGGCTGATCGACAGGCCCAGGCCCGTGCCGCCGTACTTGCGGCTCGTCGTGCCGTCCGCCTGCTTGAACGCCTCGAAGATCACCCGCATCTTGCTCGCCGCGATGCCGATGCCGGTGTCGGTCACCGAGAACGCGATCAGGTCCGCGTCCGGGTCGCGCAGCGAACCCGCCTCCAGCAACTGCTCCCGGATCGACTGCGGCACGTCCGCGTTCGCGGGCCGGATCACCAGCTCCACCGCGCCCGAGTCGGTGAACTTCACCGCGTTGGACAGCAGGTTGCGCAGCACCTGCAGCAGCCGCTGCTCGTCGGTGTGCAACGTCGCGGGCAGCTCCGGCGAGACCCGTACGGAGAAGTCCAGGCCCTTCTCCGCCGTCAGCGGGCGGAACGTGGCCTCCACGTAGTCCACCAGCTGCACCAGCGCGATCCGGGTCGGGCTGACGTCCATCTTGCCCGCTTCGACCTTGGACAGGTCCAGGATGTCGTTGATCAGCTGGAGCAGGTCCGAACCCGCGCCGTGGATCGTCTCGGCGAACTCCACCTGCTTGGGCGTGAGGTTGCTGTCCGCGTTGTCGGCCAGCAACTTGGCCAGGATCAGCAGGGAGTTGAGCGGCGTACGCAGCTCGTGCGACATGTTCGCCAGGAACTCGGACTTGTAGCGCATGGAGACGGCCAGCTGCTCGGCCCGCTCCTCCAGGACCTGCCGCGCCTCCTCGATCTCGGTGTTCTTCACCTCGATGTCGCGGTTCTGGCGCGCCAGCAGCTCCGCCTTCTCCTCCAGTTCGGCGTTGGAGGCCTGCAGCGCCTTCTGCCGGTTCTCCAGCTCCCCCGAGCGCTCCTGGAGCTGCTCGGTCAGCTCCTGCGACTGCTTGAGCAGGACCTCGGTCTTGGTGTTCACGCTGATGGTGTTGACGCTGGTCGCGATCATCTCGGCGATCTGGTTGAGGAAGTCCCGCTGGATCTGCGTGAACGGCTGGAACGACGCCAGCTCGATCACGCCCAGGACCTGCGCCTCGAACAGCACCGGCAGCACGATCACATGGGCCGGCGACGCCTCGCCGAGCCCGGAGGAGATCTTCAGGTAGCCCGGCGGCACGTTCAGCTGGATCGTGCGCTTCTCCTCGGCGGCCGTGCCGATCAGCGTCTCGCCCGGCCGGAACGACGTGGGCATCGACCCCGCCGAGTAGCCGTAACTCCCCCGCATGCACAGCTCGTACGCGCTCCCGGGCTCCGCCCCCGGCTCGCCCGCCCCGCCCGTGGCCATCGCCAGGTAGAAGGCGCCGTGCTGGGCCGAGACCACCGGGGTCAGCTCGCTCATGATCAGCGAGGCCACGTCGTCCAGGTCGCGCCGGCCCTGCATCAGGCCCGAGATGCGGGCCAGGTTGCCCTTGAGCCAGTCCTGCTCCTCGTTGGCGAGGGTGGTGTCCCGGAGGTTCGCGATCATCGTGTTGATGTTGTCCTGCAGGACCTGGATCTCGCCGGCGGCGTCCACGTCGATCTTCAGGTTCAGGTCGCCGCGGGTCACCGCGGTCGCCACCGCCGCGATCGCGCGCACCTGCCGGGTCAGGTTCCCGGCCATCTCGTTCACCGACTCCGTCAGGTCCCGCCAGGTGCCGTCCACGTCGCGCACCCGCGCCTGGCCGCCCAGCATGCCGTCCGTGCCCACCTCGCGGGCCACGCGCGTTACCTCCTCGGCGAACGAGGACAGCTGGTCGACCATCGTGTTGATGGTGTCCTTCAGCTCCAGGATCTCGCCCTGCGCGTCGATGTCGATCTTCTTGGTCAGGTCGCCCTTGGCGATGGCGGTGGTGACCGTGGCGATCTGGCGCACCTGACCCGTCAGGTTGGACGCCATCGAGTTCACCGACTCGGTCAGGTCCTTCCAGGTGCCCGCCACGCCCGGCACCTGCGCCTGGCCGCCCAGGCGCCCGTCCGTACCCACCTCGCGGGCCACCCGGGTCACCTGGTCGGCGAACGACGACAGAGTCGTCACCATCGTGTTGACCGTGTCGGCGAGCTCGGCCACCTCGCCGCGCGCCTCCACCGTCACCTTCTTCGTCAGGTCGCCGTTGGCCACCGCCGCCGACACCCGGGAGATGTTGCGCACCTGTCCGGTCAGGTTGGACGCCATCACGTTGACGTTGTCGCTCAGGTCCTTCCAGATGCCCGTCACGCCACGCACGCGTGCCTGACCGCCCAGGATGCCCTCGGTACCCACCTCGCGCGCCACGCGCGTGACCTCGTCCGCGAAGTTCGACAGCTGGTCGACCATCGTGTTGACGGTCGTCACCAGCTCCAGGATCTCGCCCTTGGCGTCGACGGTGATCTTCTTCGACAGGTCGCCCTTGGCCACCGCCGTGGTCACCTCGGCGATGTTGCGCACCTGCCAGGTCAGGTTGTTCGCCATGAAGTTCACGGACTGCGTCAGGTCCTTCCAGGTGCCCGACACGCCCTGCACCTCGGCCTGACCGCCCAGGATGCCCTCCGTACCCACCTCACGGGCCACCCGCGTGACCTGCTCGGCGAACGAGGACAGCTGGTCCACCATCGTGTTGAGGGTGTTCTTCAGCTCCAGGATCTCCCCGCGCGCGTCCACGGTGATCTTCTGCGACAGGTCACCGCGCGCCACCGCCGTGGCCACCTGCGCGATGTTGCGCACCTGTCCGGTGAGGTTCTCGGCCATGCCGTTCACCGAGTCCGTCAGGTCACGCCACACACCGGCCACGCCCGGCACCTGCGCCTGGCCGCCCAGGCGCCCGTCCGTACCCACCTCGCGGGCCACCCGGGTCACCTGCTCGGCGAACGCCGACAGCTGGTCCACCATCGTGTTGATGGTGTTCTTCAGCTCCAGGATCTCCCCGCGCGCGTCCACGTCGATCTTCTGCGACAGGTCGCCCCGCGCCACCGCCGTCGTCACCTGGGCGATCTGACGCACCTGCGACGTCAGGTTGCCCGCCATGAAGTTGACGGAGTCCGTCAGCTCCTTCCAGGTGCCCGAGACGCCGTCCACGCGCGCCTGGCCGCCCAGCCGGCCCTCCGTACCCACGTCCCGCGCCATCCGCGTCACCTGGTCCGCGAACGACGACAGCTGCGCCACCATCGTGTTGACGGTGTTCTTCAGCTCCAGCATCTCCCCGGCCACGTCCACCGTGACCTTCTGCGACAGATCGCCGTTGGCCACCGCCGTCGTCACCTGCGCGATGTCACGGACCTGGCCCGTCAGGTTGCGGAAGGCCGTGTTGACCGAGTCCGTCAGGTCCTTCCACGTCCCCGCGGCCCCCGGCACCTCCGCCTGGCCGCCCAGCCGGCCCTCCACGCCGACCTCGCGCGCCACCCGGGTCACCTCGGAACCGAACGACTGCAGCTGGTCCACCATCGTGTTGACGGTGTTCTTCAGCTCCAGCATCTCCCCGGCCACGTCGACCGTGACCTTCTGCGACAGGTCACCGTTGGCGACGGCCGTCGTGACCGTCGCGATGTCGCGCACCTGCGTGGTCAGGTTGCGGAAGACGGTGTTGACCGAGTCCGTCAGGTCCTTCCAGGTGCCCGCCGCACCCGGCACCTGTGCCTGACCGCCCAGCAGGCCCTCCGCGCCCACCTCGCTGGCCACGCGCGTGACCTCGTCCGCGAACGTGCGCAGCGTCTCGGTCATCTGGTTGATGGTGTCCGCGAGCTGGGCCACCTCACCGCGCGCGCTGACCGTCACCTTCTGCGACAGGTCACCGTTGGCCACCGCCGTGGTCACCTCGGCGATGCCGCGCACCTGCGAGGTCAGGTTGCCCGCCATCGTGTTGACGGAGTCCGTCAGGTCCTTCCACACGCCCGCGACGCCCGGCACCTCCGCCTGGCCGCCCAGCTCGCCCTCCGTACCCACCTCGCGCGCGACGCGGGTCACCTCGGAGGAGAACGACGACAGCTGGTCCACCATCGTGTTCACGGTGTTCTTCAGCTGCAGCATCTCGCCGGCCACGTGCACCGTGACCTTGCGCGACAGATCGCCCTTGGCGACCGCCGTCGTCACCAGCGCGATGTCCCGCACCTGAGCGGTCAGCCGGTACGCCATGGTGTTCACGGAGTCCTGGAGGTCCTTCCAGGAACCCGACATCCCGCGCACCTGCGCCTGTCCGCCGAGCTTGCCCTCCGTACCCACCTCGAGGGCCACGCGCGTGACCTCGTCCGTGAACGCGGACAGCTGGTCAACCAGGTTGTTGACCGTACGGGCGACCTTGAGGAACTCCCCGCGCAGCGGCCGGACCGTACCGTCCAGCCCCTCCGAGCGCAGCTCCATCCGCTGCTCCAGGTCACCCTCGGCCACCGCCGACAGCACCCGGCCCACCTCGGAGACCGGCCGCGTCATGTCGTCGACCAGCTGGTTCGCGGCCTGGACCGCCTCCGCCCAGTCGCCCTCGCTGGCGCCGACCTCCAGGCGCTCCGACAGCCTGCCCTCGCGGCCGACCATCCGGCGCACCCGCGCCAGCTCGCCCGTCAGGTGCAGCTTGCGGTCCGCGACCTCGTTGAACACCGCGGAGATCTCGGCCATCACCCCGTCCCCGGTGACGGTCAGCCGCCTGCGGAAGTTCCCGTCCCGCATCGACACGAGGGCGCCGAGCAACCGCTCCAGCGCCGCCGCGTCCACCTCGACGGTGCCCCGGCCGCGACCGCTCCGGGACTGTCCTCCGCCCTTCGCGCGCGTGCTCGTGCCCCGCGCCGTGACGCCAGACTCCACCGTGTCCCTCCCGCAGGGGTCGACCGAACAGCTCGGGCTGTCTCCAACAAGCTTTCCCAGTGTTTCACCGCGACCGAACCAGGCCATAACAGTTCGGCAGCTTCGCATAACGTCCCCGCCCTCGGGGGACGGAAACAGCGCCGACCGGCATCCGCTCGGACAGCGAAGGTAAGTAACCTGGCATCCGGCTGTCCAACCGCCCCGGTCCGCCCGGCGGGGGCGGAGTGGCGCGCCGGACCACCAGGCACCGGGAGGGGCAGGGCCGACCATGGCAGAGCCGGGCGTCGAGACGCGTACGAGGAGTTCTGTGATCACCGCGCGGGCGGCCGCCAGCTTCGACCCCTTGGGCAGGTCGGTCGCGGCCGCCCGAGCCTTCGTCAGGGACACCCTCCAGGGCTGGGGGTACACCGACGTCGTGGACGACGCCGTCGTCCTGACCAGCGAACTCGTCACCAACGCGGTCATCCACGCCGGCACCGCTGCCGACGTGCTCTGCCTGCGCATGGACGACGGCGTACGCGTGGAGGTCGCCGACCGCTACCCCGAGCGGGAGATCCCCGTCCAGGGCACCGGGCGCTCCCCCGGCAGCCCCGACCGGGAGAACGGCCGCGGCCTGCTCCTGTGCGCCGCCCTCGCCACCCGCTGGGGCGTGGAGTACTCCTCCACGCAGAAGCAGGTCTGGTTCCGGCTCGACCTGCCCGAGCGCCCCGTCGGCACCCGCTCCGCCGGCCCGGTCCTGCCGCCCGGACTGCTGCCCGTCACCGACGAGCGCGTCCGCGTCGCCGTCGCCCAGATCGACCGCGGCGGCGCGATCACCGCCTGGAACGAGGACGCGGAACACCTCTTCGGCTACCCGGCCGAACAGGTCCTCGGCAAGCCGCTCGGCGACCTCGCCGCCTGGCCGCACACCCCCGGCATCGGCACCGGCTTCGCCGAGGCCCTCCAGCTCTCCCGCTGGGAGGGCAGTTACGGGATCCGCGGCACCGACGGCCGCGTGATCCCCGTCTACGCCTCCCACCTGCGCATCCGCGACACCCAGGGCGAGCCCTCCACCGTCTGCCTGCTCGTACGGGACTACGAGCGCGCCGTCCTGCAGACCCCGCTGCGTGCCCCGGCGCCCGAGGCCGGCATCGAGAGCCGCACCACCGACCCCTTCGAGGTCTTCATCGGCTCCCCCGCCCCCGACGACCTCGACGGCCTGCTCCAGCGCACCGTGGAGCGCGCCCGCGACATGCTCGACGGCGACTCCGCCTTCCTGCTGCTCGCCACCGACGACGAGACCGAACTGGAGGTACGGGCCACCACGGGCCTGCCCTCCGCCCGCCAGCGCTTCGCCCGCGTCCCCGTCGAGGCCGGCACCGGCCGCTACGGCTCCGCCCGCATGCCCGCCGTCCACGAGGACCTGGCCGCCGTCCCCGGAGCCGTACCGCTCCTCAACGGCACCGGCATGCGCTCCGTCGTCACCGTCCCCCTCAAGGTCGAGGGCCGCCTCACCGGCTCCCTCGGCGTCGCCGCCGAAGCCGCGGGCCGCTACTCCAACGAGGAGGCCCTGCGCCTGCAGTTCGCCGCCGACCGGATCGCGCTCGCCGTCGAGTCCGCCCGCCTCGGCGAGCTGGAGCGCCTGCGCCGCGGCTCCCTGTCCTTCCTCGTCGAGGCCTCCGACCTGCTGGCAGGCACCCTCGACCGCGACCAGACGCTGGCCCTGATGGCTCAGATGACGGTCCCCACCCTGGCCACCTGGTGCGCGGTCTACACGATCGCCGACCAGGCATCGGAGCCGTACCTCTCCTACGTCCTGCACGAGGACGAGGAGCGCATCGACGGCCTCAAGGCCCTCCTCTCCAAGATCGACCCGCCGGACCCGGTGCCCACCCCCGGAGCGCGCGTCTGGACCGCGCCGGGCGACGCCGCCCACCACGCCGCGCTGCGCACCTCGATGCGCGAACTGGGCCTCGGCTCCACGCCCTTGTCCTCCGGCATCGGCTCCACGCTCGCCACGGCGGCCGCCGTGGGCGGCGAGACCGTCGTCCTGCCGCTGGTCGCCCGCAACCGCGTGATCGGCATGCTGACGCTCGGCAAGCCCTCCGACGACCACTTCCGCCAGGAGATCCTGGAACTGGCCGAGGACCTCAGCCGCCGGGCCGCCCTGGCCCTGGACAACGCCCGCCTGTACTCCGAGCGCATGGCCATCAGCCAGTCCCTCCAGCGCAGCCTGCTGCCCCCCGGCCTGCCCCAGGTGCCCAACGTCGAGGTCGAGGTCATCTACCGCGCCGCCGGCGAGGGCAACGAGGTGGGCGGCGACTTCTACGACCTCTTCCCCATCCGCGACGGCGCGTACGGGTTCGCCATCGGCGACGTCTGCGGTACGGGCCCGGAGGCCGCCGCGGTCACCGGCCTGGCCCGCCACGCCCTGCGCCTGCTCGCCAGGGAGGGCTTCGGCGGCCCGGCCGTCCTGGAGCGCCTCAACGCCGCGATCCTCGACGAGGGCGCCCGCAGCCGCTTCCTGACGCTGCTGTACGGCGAGCTGTGGCCGCAGGAGGACGGCAGCGCCGTCCTGAAGGTCGTCTGCGCGGGCCACCCGCTGCCGCTGCGCCTGCGCCAGGACGGCACGGTCGAGCCGGCCGCCGAACCGCAGCCGCTGCTCGGCGTGATGGACGACCTGGAGCTGTACGAGCAGAGCATCACCCTGGACCCGGGCGACGTCCTGCTGTGCGTCACGGACGGCGTCACCGAACGCCGCGAGGGAACCCGCATGCTGGGCGACGACGGCCTCACGGAGGTCCTCTCGACCTGTACGGGCCTGACGGCCGGGGCGGTCGCCGCACGCGTCCTGCGGGCGGTCGAGCGCTTCGCCGCGGAGCCGGCCTCGGACGACATGGCGATCCTGGCGATGCGCGTCCCGCAGCTCCCGAAGTCCTGACCCACCCCCCGGACATGCAGAAGGCCCCCCGCCGTTGGGCGGGGGGCCTTCTCGTTACCGAGCCCCCATGCGGAATCGAACCGCAGACCTTCTCCTTACCATGGAGACGCTCTACCGACTGAGCTATAGGGGCCTTGTCGTTCTCGGGGTTTCCCCCTCGGCGACAAGAGAAACTCTACCCCACGAGGGGCCGATTCACCGAATCCACGCGAGGCCAACGCGAGACGGTCCCTGAAAAGGGTCGTGAACGCAAAAATGCCTCAACCCCCGGACATAGTCCGGGGGTTGAGGCTAAAAAAAGTTCGGCGGCGTCCTACTCTCCCACAGGG
>NZ_JBEOYE010000073.1:0-47213 GCF_040296945.1 Streptomyces sp. NPDC001941
GCCTCGCCGCCATGCGCCGCGTGATGCTGCGGCTGACCCGGGGCGAGGCCGCCGTGGCCGTCCAGCAGCCCGAGGCCGTACGCCGCGCAGCGCTCGGCCGCCGCGGCGGCGCCGGTGGACAGCAGCTGCCGGGCGCGCAGTTCGAGGGCGAGCAGCTCCGTGAGGGAGTCGCCGGAGCTGCTCGCCAGCTCGGCCGCGCGGGCCACGTGGGCGATCGACGCCCCGGTGACGCCGCCGCGGTCCATCGCGCGGGCCAGGTTGACCAGGGCGGTCGCCTCGCTCGACGGGTCGCCCGCCCGGGCCGCGAGGACCGGGGCGCGTTCCAGGTGGACCAGGGCCTCGGGCAGCCGGTCCTCTTCGAGGAGCACCCAGCCGAGCAGGGCGCGCAGGCGCGCTTCGGCGTCGAGGTCGCCGACGGCGGTGGCCGCGTCCAGGGCCTGTTCGAGGAGCGGGGCCCAATCGTCGCGCACGTGCCAGGTGATGTAAGGCCACTGGAGGGCGGCCAGCCGCCAGGCACGGTCGTCGTGGCCCGCCGCGCGGGCGGCCTCCACGGCGGCGGCCAGGTTCTCGCGCTCGGCGGCGTACCAGCGCAGCGCGTCGTCACGCCCGGTGAAGTCCCGTGTGACGGCGGGCCATTGGGTGTCGGCCGGGGGCAGGCAGCAGGGCCGGTCGTCGGGTGCGGACGCGCCGGCGGCGGCGAGGGCGGTGACGGTGCAGTGGTCCAGGAAGCGCAGCAGGGCGCCTTCGTCGCGGGGAAGCGCTCGCGCGTACAGCCGGACCAGGTCGTGCAGGGAGTAGCGGCCGGGGGTGTACTCGGTGACCAGGTGGGCGCCGGTGAGGCGGCTCAGGGCGAGCGCCACGGCGTCCGGGGTCCCGCCGGCGAGGGCCGCCGCGGCGTACCGGTCGACGTCGGGCCCGGGCGCGGCGCCGAGCAGGGCGAACAGCCGCGCCGCGTCCTCGGGCAGCCCCTGCACGGTGAGGCGCAGCGCGGCACCCACCCCGCAGCCCTCGCCGTCCTCCAGCGAGAGCAGGGCCAACCGGCCCTGTTCGTCGGCGAGTTCGTCGGCCAGGTCGGCGAGCCGCCAATCGGGCCTGGTGGCGAGCTGGGCGGCGGTGATGCGCAGGGCGAGCGGCAGTCCGTCGCACAGCTCGCCGATCCGCGCGGCGGCGTCCGGCTCCGCCTCGACCCGGCCCCCGCCGACGGCGGAGGCGAGGAGCCGCACCGCGTCGCCGGAGCCGAGCAGGCCGAGGGCGACGGGCCGGGCCAGTTCGTCGACGACCAGGCCGCTCAGCCGGAGCCGTGAGGTGACGAGCGTGGCCGAGCCCTCTCCACAGGGCAGCAGCGGGCGCACCTGGTCGACGCCGCGGGCGTTGTCGAGGACGACCAGCAGGGCGCGGTCCCGGGTGAGTTCGCGGTAGAGGGCGGCGGCGCCGACGGCGGTCTCGGGCAGGGCGCGCGGCCGGACGCCGAGGGCGACGAGGAACTCCCGTACGACGTCGTCGGGTTGGACGGGCTCGTCACCGAAGCCGCGCAGGTCCGCGAAGAGGGTCCCGTCCGGGTAGCGCTCCTGGCGGCGGTGCGCCCAGCGCAGGGCGAGTGCGGTCTTGCCGACGCCTGCGGCGCCGGTGACCAGGGCGAGGCCGGTCTCCGACGCGGCGCGGTCCAGCGCCGCCAGCTCCTCGTCCCGGCCGTGGAAGCCGCGCGCGGCGCGCGGCAGCAGGCGGGACACCGACCGGTGCTCGTCCGGCGCGCGGTCCCGGGGGCCCGTCGGCGGTACGGGAGTGGTGGCGCCGGGGTCCCGGTCCGGGCCCCGCGCTTCCCGTACGGCGTCGCTGGCCGCTCCTCGGGCCGCTTCGCCGGCCGCTCCTCGGGGGCGGGGGTGCGTGTCCTCGGGCGGCCCGTTCCGTACCGCGGTGACGGCCGGGGGGTGGGCGACGGGCAGGTCGCCGCGCAGGATGCCCTCGTAGCAGGCGCGCAGGGCCGGGCCGGGGCAGATGCCGAGCTCGTCGGCGAGCAGGGAGCGGGTGCGGTGGTAGTGGTCGAGGGCCTCGGACTGGCGGCCCGCCCGGTAGAGGGTGGCCATCAGAGCCGCGGTCAGGGACTCGCGCAGCGGGTGGGTCACGGCCTCGGCCCTGAGCAGCGCCTCGGCCTGGGGGAGCTCGCCGAGTCCGGCGTACGCATCGGCGAGCCGCTCGACGGTGGAGAGCCGGGTCTCCTCCAGGGCCTGGGCGGCGGCGCGCAGGGAGGCGCTGGGCGCGGTCCCGGTCAGGGCGGGGCCGCGCCAGACGGCGAGCGCGCGGCGCAGCAGCGCGACGACCCGCTCGGGGCAGGTCTCGTGGCGTCCGCGCCGCACCAGGTCCTCGAAGCGGTGGACGTCGAGGAGTCCGTCGGGCATCTCCAGGACGTAGGCGGAGCCGTGGGTGGCCAGCCGCACCTCGTACCGGTCGACGTCCGCCTGGGAGAAGAGCACGCGCAGCCGGGAGACGTGGCCCTGGACGACGGTGCGGGCGTGGGCGGGCGGCTCCTCCTCCCAGACCGCGTCGATCAGCTGGTCCACGGGGACGGCGGTGTTGCGGCGCAGCAGCAGGGCCGCGAGCACGCTGCGCCGCTTGGCCGGCCCGAGCGGCAGCTCTCCGGCGCCGGTCCCCGCGCCGACACCGCCCAGCAGCCGAAACTCCACGGCTTCTCCCCAGGTCGCACGAGTTCCCGACATCAGACTACGCACGCGGTCACCGGCCCCGCGGACCGAGGTTCCGGCCGCTCCCGGCCCCTCGCCCGCGCCCCCTGGACGGGGTGTCCGCGCCCTGGAGGATGCGGATGCGGGCCGGGGCGTTCCACTCCCGGGGAAAGTGGGGAGGTCCGGCGGACACCGTGTGGCCGGAACGCGTCGCGGCGGGGGATGCCACCGGGGCGGGCCCGCGAGGGACCCGCCCCGGCTTCCCTGGGGGGATCAGGGAGGATCGGAGGGTCAGGCGGCGGCTTCGAGCCCCGGGTCGTCCGCGGTGGGCACGACGACGAGGAAGGCGTCCTGGTCGAGGTCCATCACCACGCGGGCCGGTGTCCCGTGCGCCCGGAGGTCGGCCGCGTAGCGCTCGGCGGGCCAGGACCCGCGCGGGTCGCCTGCGGGGAAGTGCTCCAGGACGGTGGTGGACGACGACACGGTCAACACCTCTCTCATCGGTGCTCGCGGATGTCGCCGTCTGTGGGGCGATCTCGCGGGGCTCATCGAGCTGGCTTCACCTGTGTTGCACGCTTGCCCTGCCACGGAGAGTTCAACCAGGTTTTCCCCCACGTGAGTTGGGTCCGTCGCGGCGGGGTGGCACCAGGGCCCCGCCGGCTCCGGCGCACCGGCCGAGCACGCGGCGCGGGCGGCCGAGGTTGGCCGGAAACGGATCTCACCGCGCGGAGGTCCCGTCCCGGGCCGGGAGCCGGCCGTACAGGAGTGAGCCGTATGGAAGTCAGTCGTACGGAAGTCAGTCGTGCGGGCGTGAGTCGTACGGGAGTCAGCCGTACGCCGCCTCGTCGGCGATGGTCACGTGGTGGCGGATCACCTCGGCGATCACGAAGTTCAGGAGCTTCTCGGCGAACGCGGGGTCCAGTCTCGCGTCCTCGGCGTGCCGGCGCAGCCGCGCGATCTGGTCCGCCTCGCGCACGGGATCGGTGGGCGGCAGGCCGTGGGCGGCCTTGAGGTGGCCGACGCGCTGGGTGCACTTGAAGCGCTCGGCGAGCATGTGCACCACAGCCGCGTCCACGTTGTCGATGCTGGCCCGCAGCCGGGCCAGCTCGGCCCGCGCGGCGGCCGCGTCGGGAGCGGGGGTCGTGTCGATCGGAAGGGTCGCTCGGGTATCCATGCTCATCGAGCGTACGGAACGGGCAAAAGAGCTGTAAATGGCCGAACGATGACGAATTCGGAACGCGTACCGGCCGATGACGCTCAGTGCCGCCCGGCGGCGTACTCGCGGCGCCCCGGCCGCCGCCCGCTACCCCCAGCACTCCCACTCGGGCGCCCCGCACTCCCCCGCGTCCAGCCACTGCGTCGGCACCTGGCCGTAGTCGGCGCCGGACACCGGGCGCACCTGCGGGGCCGGTACCCAGACGCGGTACTCCGCCGGTGCCACCTCGTCCGCCCCGGCGCCCACCCACAGCGTCACGCCGACGTCGTACAGCCACCCGCGCTCCGCCTGCCGGCGTCCGTGCAGCCGCCCCCGCAGCGTCTGCCCGTCCGGGGCGAGGAGGACGACGGGGGGCCGCACCGGCGCCGGGGCGGGTGGTGCGTACGGTGCGGGTGGTGCTGTGGTCATGCGGTCAGGGTAGGGCCCGGTACCCCGCCGAGCGGGCAACGGCGAACGCGGCGCCCCGCGAAGGACCTTGAGGTCACCCGTGGGGGTTGGCCGGGGCGCCCCGGCCACGTCCCGCACCGCGCCCCGGCCCGTACTCGCCCCGTCCCCCTCAGGGTGCCGTCGCGATCAGGCCGGTCTCGTAGGCCACCGCGACCGCCTGGGCGCGGCTGCGCAGGTCCAGCTTGCTCATCATCCGGTTCACGTGCGTCTTGACCGTGGCCGTGCTGATGGTGAGCTTCTCCGCTATCTCCAGGTTGGACAGGCCCTGCCCGATGAGCGTGAGGACGTCCAGCTCCCGGTCGGTCAGCGGGCTGAGCTTGGCCGGGGTCGGCGCGGCGGGCGTACGGCGGTCGAGGTAGGTCTCGATGAGGCGCCGGGTCACGGTCGGGGCGAACAGCATGTCCCCGGCGGCGACGGTGCGGATCGCGGCGAACAGCCGCTCCGGGGGCGTGTCCTTGAGCAGGAACCCGCTGGCCCCGGCGCGCAGCGCCGCGTACACGTGGTCGTCGAGGTCGTAGGAGGTGAGCATCAGGACGCGCGGCTGCGGTGGTTCGGCCGTGGCCAGGATGCGTTCGGTGGCGGCCACCCCGTCCATGCCGGGGAGCCTGATGTCCATCAGGATCACGTCCGGCCGCCGCTGCGCGGCCAGTTCCACGGCCTGTTCCCCGCTCTCGGCCTCGCCGCACACGTCGAGGTCCTGGGTGGCGCGGATCAGTGCCGACAGGCCGCTGCGGATGAGGACCTGGTCGTCGACGATGAGCACACTCGGCATCCCCCGTGTTCCCCCTGCGTCTTCCACTCAGTGTGTGTCGTCCGGCGGCGGTGTCACCGGTGCGCCGGCGTCCCGTACCGGGTCGGCCTGGGTGGGAAGGGTGAACTCCACCTGGTATCCGACCGGCGGCCGGGGGCCCGCGCGGAAACTGCCGCCGTACAGCTTGACTCGTTCGTTCATGCCGATCAACCCGTGTCCGGATCCGGTCGTCCGGTGGGTGTCGCCGAGCTGTGGTTCCCGTGCCGTGCCGCCGCCGTCGTCGGTGACGGTGACGGTGAGCCCCTGGCCGGCGTAGGCGAGCGCGATCCAGACCCGGGGCCGGGCTCCGGCGTGCTTGAGCGTGTTGGTCAGCGCCTCCTGGATGATGCGGTAGGCGCACAGGTCCGGTCCTGCGGCCAGTTCGCGGGGCGTCCCGGTCACCCGGGTCTCGACGCTGAGACCGGACCGGGTCATGCGGTCGACCAGCTGGCCCAGGTGCACCAGGCTCGCCACCGCATCGATAGACGGCTCGTCCGTCACATCGGTTCCATCCGCGGTGATGCGCAGCACCCGCAGTACGCCGCGCAGGTCCTCCAGGGTCCTGCGGACGGTGTCCTCGATGACGCCGAGGGCGTTGCGCGCGCTGGGCGGGTCGGAGTCGAAGAGGTAGCGGGCCAGGCCGCTCTGGACGGAGACCACCGAGAGGTGGTTGGCGGTGACGTCGTGCAGTTCGCGGGCGATGCGCAGCCGCTCCTCGGTGACCGCCTGCCGGGCGAGAGCTCCTTCGTGCTCCTTCAACTGCTCGGTGAGAAGGTCCAGTTCACGGTTGCGTTCGGCGAGGCGGCGCAGTGTGAGGCCGAACCCCCAGGCGAGCCCGATGATCACCAGGGTCTGTGCGGCGCAGGCGGGCAGGCTCATCGCGCGGGTGGTCGCCGCGTGGTAGAACTCGGCGGCGCCCGTGACGGCCGCGGCGAGCGCCGTCTCCCGGTGCGGGCGCAGCGAGGCGATGGTGAGGAAGGCGAGCAGCGGGGGCCACATGTTGGAGGACGGCTGGTAACCGGCCTGTACGTAGACGGCCAGCCCGGCGCAGCTGGTGAGCAGGACGGGCCAGGGAGCGAGCCGGCGCAGCGCGAGTGGCAGCGTGACCAGGCACGTCAGCAGCACCCCGGGACCGTCGAACCGCCGCCAGCCCTCGGGGTGGTACTGCACCAGGAACCAGAGCATGACGATCAGCAGGGCCAGTGCGATGCCGGCGTCGACCAGCAAGCGCTTGTGTGGTGTCGGGCCGCCTCGCATGATCGCAGGGTAGTACCGGTACGCCTCGTACCGTGTCGACCGTGGGGTTGACCCGAATGTACAACCGGGGGTTGATGCGCCCGGGCCGCTACCGCCTCCGACGCGCCCGCACCTCCACCCGGTACGCGACGCGAAGTCCCCTTCCCCGCGCGTAGGTTCACGGCGTCACCCAGCAACGCACAGGGCCCGCGAGGGCCTCGGAGGAAAGGGAAGCACCGTGAAGCACTCGTCTTTCGCCGCGGTCGGCGCGCTCCTGCTCACGGCCGGCCTGGCCGCCGCGCCCGCCTCGGCGGTGGCCCAGGAGGTCCGGGCGCCGGTCCGGACGGCCGCCGCACCGCGGGCCGCCGCGGCCGTCGCCAAGCTCAGCCACGCCCAGGCCGCCGCGCGCTTCCGTGCGGCGGGCGTCAAGTGGACCTCCAGCGGCGGCTGTTCGAACCGGAACAACAAGCGCTGCACCTCCTTCGACAGGCTCAACCTCGCCACCGCGAAGGGCGCGGTGGCCCTGAAGAAGGCATCGCGCTGCGCCCTGACCGTCACCGGCGGTACGGAGACCGGGCACGCGGGCGGCACGTACAGCCACTGGAACGGCTACAAGCTGGACTTCAGCCCGACGGCCTGCCTGAGCAACCACATCACCCGCACGTACAAGCGGATCGCCAACCGGGGCGACGGGGCCCGGCAGTACCGCGCGCCCTCGGGCAACATCTACGCGCGCGAGGCCAGCCACTGGGACGTGACGTTCCGCAACTGCGGCTGCTGACCCCGGCCCGTCCCCCGCGCCCCCGGCGCGCCCCGGAGGCTCCCGCGGCACCGGGCACGGCATAGGTGAATTTCCGTTCACCCGGTAGGGTGAATAGCCATTCACCTCGAAATTGCCTGCCGCTGGAGCGTCCGTGGACCGTCCCGTACCGATATCCGACCCGCCCGGCCCACGCGACACCGCCCCGCCCCTGCGGGAGCGCCTGACCATTCCGGCCCTGGCCTGGGCCGGAATCCTGATGGCGGTCATGCAGACCGTCGTCGTACCGCTCCTGCCCGACCTGCCCCGGCTGACCGGCTCCTCAGCCGGGGCGGTGTCGTGGATGGTCACGGCGACGCTGCTGGCGGGCGCGGTGCTGACCCCCGTACTCGGGCGCGCCGGTGACATGTACGGCAAGCGGCGCGTCCTGACGGGCGCGCTCGGGCTGATGACCCTGGGGTCGGTGATGTGCGCGCTGTCCTCGGACATCACCGTGCTGATCACCGCGCGCGCCCTGCAGGGCGCGGCGGCGGCCGTGGTGCCGCTGTCGATCAGCATCCTGCGCGACGAGCTGCCGCCGGAGCGCCGGGGCTCCGCGGTGGCGCTGATGAGCTCCACCGTCGGCATCGGTGCGGCGCTGGGGCTGCCGCTGGCGGCGCTGGTGGTGCAGTACGCGGACTGGCACGTGATGTTCTGGCTGACCAGTGCCCTCGGCGCGCTCGGGGTGGCCGGGGTGTGGTGGGCGGTGCGCGAGTCGCCGGTGCGCAGGCCGGGGCGGTTCGACGTGCTGGGCGCGCTGGGGCTCGCCGTCGGCCTGGTGTGCCTGCTGCTCGCGGTGTCGCAGGGCGGGCAGTGGGGCTGGGGCAGCGCTTCCGTACTGGGCCTGTTCGCGGGCGCCGTGGTGGTGCTCGCGCTGTGGTGCGTCCAGCAGCTGCGGGCCGCCGAGCCGCTGGTCGACCTACGGCTGATGGCACACCCCCGGGTCGGCCTGCCGCACGTCGCGGCGCTGCTCACCGGCTTCGCCTTCTACGCGAACTCGCTGGTCACCGCGCAACTCATCCAGGCACCCAAGGCCACCGGTTACGGCCTGGAGCTGTCCATCGTGGCGACCGGCCTGTGCCTGCTGCCGGGCGGTGTCACCATGCTGGTCTTCTCGCCCGTGTCCGCCCGCATCTCGGCGGCCCGCGGCCCGCGCGTCACCCTCGCGCTCGGCGCCACCGTCATCGCCTGCGGCTACGCGGTGCGCATCGCCGACAGCCGCGACCTCTGGATGATCATCCTGGGTGCCACGGTCGTCGCGACCGGCACCACGCTCGCGTACTCGGCCCTGCCCACCCTCATCCTGCGCGCGGTCCCGGCCGACCAGACCGCGTCCGCGAACGGGGTCAACGTCCTGATGCGCACCATCGGCCAGGCCACCTCCAGCGCCGCCGTCGCCGCCGTCCTGGTGCACCACACCGCGCCCGTCGACGGCGTCCCCGTCTCCACGCTGCACGGCTACCTGCTGGCGTTCGGCATGGCCGGCGCCATCGCCCTGGTCGCCTGCGGCGCGGCCCTGGTGATCCCCCGCGACCAGGGGCCCGAGACCCCGTTCGCCGCGCGGGTGCGCGCCCGGCGCACGCGCGACGCCGCCCACGAGGGAACATGAAGGGCGTGAGCACTCCACCCCCCGCGTCCACGCCCGTCCCCCGCAGGGACGCCGAGACCACCAAGTCGGCGATCCTGCGGGCCGCCCGCTACCTCCTGGCCCGTCACGCGCACACCGACATCACCCTCAAGGACGTCGCCGAGCGCGCCGGGGTGAGCCCGCCGCTGATCCTCAAGTACTTCGGCAACAAGAACACGCTGTTCGCGGGGGTGATGTCGTTCGACGACGACGCCCAGGCCCTGTTCGACGCCCCGCTGGACCGGCTGGGCGCGCACATGGTGCGGCACATCCTGTCCAGCCAGGGCGAGCGGGGCGTGGACCCGCTGCTGCGGATCGCCTTCGCGCCGCTGCACGGCGAGACCGGCGAGGTGCTGCGGGTCAACTTCCGTGCCCAGGTGGTGGACCGGCTGGCCGGACGACTGACCGGCCCGGACACCGCGCTGCGCGCCGAACTGGCCGTCGGGACACTGGTGGGGCTCGGCGTGATGTACGGGATCGCGCGCGGGCCCCGGGTGCGGACGGCGGAGGTCGAGGACGTGGTGACCCGGTACGCGCCCGTGGTGCAGGCCCACCTCACGCCGTGACCGGGGGCGGGCGGGCCACTCCCGGTCAGGTGATCGGGCGGTCGGGCGCTCCGTAGCGCGTGCGGCCGGTTTCACGTACGGTCAGCGCGGCTCACGTCCCTGGCCCGTGATGCCGTCGCCGGAGTGGGCGTCCAGCAGGGCGCGCGTACCGAGGGGCCGCCGGAGCTTCACGGTCACCGGGCTCTGGTTGAGCACCGCCGCGCAGTCGACGCTGTCGTCCACCGGCGCCTCCTTGACCGTGCCGGTCAGGACCACGCTCTCGTCCGTCTCCAGAACGGCGACGGCGGCTCCCAGGTCACAGGCCCCGTGCACGGCCGTCACGGTCACCGACAGGCCGTCGGCGGACACCGCGCGCACGGAGTGGACGGGCTCGGACGCGCTGGTGTCGTTGCCGAGGGAGGCGATCGGGGGCTCCGGCAGCGTGGTGGGCCGCACGGCGGCGTACCGCAGCGGGGTGGCGTACCCCTTGAGCGTGAACTCCCAGGAGGGGACGGTCACTTCACCCCGGCTGCTGTGCAGGTCCATCGTTCCCGCAGCGACCTTGGTGACGGTCAGCCCGCTCTCCTTCCCGCCTCCCCCTCCCCCGCCCCGGGCCGCGGTCAGCCGTTCGTACGCCTCCCGCGCGGTCGTCGTCGCCACCACCGCCGTCGACCCGTCCGCCCAGCGCACCGTCCCCGCGGGCCGCGCGGTGGGCAGCGCGCCGCCCACCGCGAGGTCGTAACGGCCCTCCAGGTGGGCGGACTTGTCGGCCCCGTCGTGGAAGGCGTCGTCGGGAAGCCGCTCCAGGGCGCCGGTCGGGAAGAAGCCCTCGCGCCAGGCCTTCAGGGCGGGCGACCCGTGCCAGGCGTCGGCCACCGCGCGGGCCCGGGCGGTGGTGCGGGCTGCGTTGTCGGCCGGCGGCCCGGGGGCGGGGTCGGCGCAGGCGGTGGCGAGGGTGAGCAGCAGGACGCCGAGTGCTCCTGCGGGGCGGGACACGCTCATGTCTTCTCCTGTACGCCGACGGGACCGGGTCCGGGTTCACGCCAGGGACGCGGGCCGTCGCGGTCGGGTTCCCTCCGGTTGCGCCAGGGATCGGCACGGGTTCGCGCCGGCCCCGCCGGTCGGCGCGAACCCACCCGCGGGCAGTGCCTCAGCTGTAGACGAACCAGCTCACCGCGACCGTGGCGGACTTGCCCGCCCCGTCGGTGACCGTGATCCGGCTGTTGCTGATCCCCCACGCCCGGGGAGTACCCGACACCATGCCGCTCGCCTTGTCGACGGAGAGTCCGGCGGGCAGGCCGGTCGCGGTGAAGGTGCGCGGCGCGGTGCCGCCGGTGGCCTGGAGGGCCAGGCTGACCGGGCGGCCGACGTAGACGGTCTGGCTGCCGGGGTCCTTCAGCGACAGGGTGCCGCCGCCGGTGTCGCCGACGGTCCAGGTGAAGCTGGTGGAGCCGGACTTGCCCGCGCTGTCGGTCGCGGTGACCGTCACCTTGGCGGTGGCGGCGCGGGTGGTGGTGCCGCTGACGGTCCCGGTGGCCTTGTCGATGGCGAGGCCGTCGGGCAGGCCGGTGGCGCTCCAGGCGTACGGGGCGGTGCCGCCCTGGGCGCTGTTGTCCAGGCGGACGGCCTGGCCCACGGTGCTGCGCTGGTCGGCGACGGCGGAGACGGTGACCGCGCCCGGCTGCGGGTTCTCGGTGACCAGGCTCAGGCCCCACTTCTGCAGGGCCTCGTTCACGGGCTGGAAGATGGTGAACGTCTCGCCGCTGCTGCCGCAGGTGTTGGAGCCGCCGCCGGAGTGCAGGCCGACGGCCTTGCCGCCGCTGGCGGTGACGTACGCGCCGCCCGAGTCGCCGCCGGAGGAGCAGGCGTCGGTGTAGGAGAGGCCGTCGATGACGACGTTGCCGTAGTCCACGGACTGGTTGACCTTGGTGACCGCGCCGCAGTGCCAGCCGCTGGTCTGTCCCGAGCGGCACACGGAGGTGCCGACGACGGTGTCGGAGGAACCGGTGAGGGTGACGTCGCCGCTTCCGTAGCCGTTGACGCGGGGCGCCAGGTTCCAGCCCGTCTGGTCCACGTCGACCAGGCCGAAGTCGCCCTCGCGGGCGTTGATGCTGTGCGTGCCGCCGGAGTTGGAGGTGCCGACGCGGGTGCCGTCCTTGCCGTAGGCGGGCTGGTTGGCGTCGTTGGTGCAGTGCCCGGCGGTGACGAAGCCCTTGGCGCCGCCGGAGGCCGTGACCGGGAAGCCGATCGAGCAGGGGCTCTCGGTGCCCGGCACCCACTTGTCGCCGCCGACCACGTCGCCCTGCTGCTGCGCGACGGACTGGCCGGTCTCCACGAGCCGTACTCGGTCGCCGAGTTGGCGCATGCGCTCGCGGAACGCGGCGGTGGCGCCGTGCACCCGCACCTCGACCCGGCCGGTCGTCGCGTCGACGCCCCAGCCGGTGACCCCGGGGACGCCGTGGGCCTGCTCGGCGACGGCGCGGGAGACGGCGGAGAGCTCGGCGGGGCCGTAGGGGACGCGGTGGGCGACGGCTCCGGCGGCGCGGATGCCGGCGGCGTCGGCGTCGGTCGCCGCGGAGGCGTGCAGCCGGCCGTCGGCGGCGTCGAACCAGAGGCCGGTGGCGCGGTCGCCGACACCGGCCCGGACCCGGGCGGCGGTGCGCAGGGCGGCGGCCTCGTCGGCGAGCCGCTCGCGGGCCTGGCCGGTGGTGAGCCCGAAGTCCTTCGCCATCGCGGAGACCAGGGGCGCGGGCGGGGCCGGTTCGGCGGTGGCGTGGGCGGGCAGGGCGGCGGCGCCACCGAGCAGCAGCGCGGCGCCGAGGGCGGCGGTGAGGGCGCGCGGGGGTATGCGGCGCCGGGCGGTGGGGTGGTGCAGGTGACGTTGCGCGGTCACGGGTCACACCTTTCAGGGGGTTCGCGTGGGGAGCGGACCGTACGGAGGCGGAGGACTGCGGGTTCCGCCGGGGAGGTCCGTACGGCAGGTGCCACAGCGTGCGGCGGACGCGCGGGGCCGGGCATCGGGGAAATCCCTCGTCGCGGCGGCGAGGGCCGGTCGCGCGGGCGGCGGCCCCGGCCCCCGTCGGCCGTACCAGGGGTACGGGCAGCTCAGGAGCATCGGCCGGGGCCAGGGAAAACCCTCGTCCCTCCGGTCACGGCGCAAGGGTCGCTCTCCGAACAGGGGGGTTGATCAGCGCCCGCGGCGCGCCTAGCGTGCGCGGCGTGACGCTGGAGCAACTGGAGCCCGCCGCGCCGTGGCCCGGGACGCGGGAACGGGTGGAGCGCGCCGGGCGGCTGCTGCGCGCGCACGGCCGGCTCGTGGTGCACGGCCCCTGGGGCAGCGGGCGCGGCACGCTCCTCGACGCGCTCGCCCTCGACCGCCATCCGGGGGTCCGGCTGCTGCGGGTGGCCCCGATCCCGGGTGACCGCGCGCTGGCGTACAGCGCGGTGACCCAACTCCTCGCCGGCCTTCCCGCCGGTGCGCCCGACGCCCTGCCCGCCGGTCAACTCGGCGCCGTACAGATGTTGTTGCGGTCCGCCGAGCCGTACGGCCCGCCGGCCGACCCCGATCCCGTGGCCGTGCGGCTCGCGCTCGCCGCGCTGCTGGGCGCCGCTCGGACGCTGCTGGTCGTGGACGACGCGCAGTGGGTGGACGAGGCGAGCGCCGACGCGTTCGCGCACGCGCTGCGCGCCGTGCCCGCCGAGGCGCTGTCGGTGGCGGTCGCGGAGCGCTCGGTGCTGGACACCCCGGCGGCGCGCCGGTTGTGCGGCGACCATCCGGCGCGGCTGCCGCTGGGTCCGCTCACGGTCGAGGAGGTCGCCGACCTGCTGGCCCGGCACGGGCTCTCCTCCCGCTGGGCCGCGCACACGCACCGCCACTGCGGCGGCCACCCGCTGCTCGTACGGGCCTGCGCCGAGGCGGTCGTCCAGCACCAGCCGCGCAGCTGGAAGGCGCTGCCGCCGCCCGGCCGGGTGCAGGACCTGGCGGCGCTGTGGCTGGGCACGCTGCCCTCCGACGCGCGACACACCCTGATGGCCCTGGCGCTGGCCCAGGACACCGCGGGTCCCGGTCCCGCGGACGCGGCGGCGCTGCTGCGGCGGGCCGGGCGCGACGACGCCGACGAGCACCTGGCGGCGGCGGCGCGGGCCGGTCTGGTACGCCAAGGGGCCCGGGACAGGGTCGAGTTCATCGGTGAGGCGGTGCGGGAGGCGGCGCTGCGCGCGGGCACCCGGGCCGGGCGCCGCTCGGTGCACCGGGCGCTGGCGGCGGCGACCGAGGACCCGGTGCACGCGGTGCGGCACCGGCTGCTCGCCGCCGAGGGGCCCGACGGCGAACTGGCGCGCCAGGCCGACCGGTCTGCGGCCTGGGCGCGGTCGGGCGGGGAGCGGGCGCTGGCGGCCGAGCTGATGCTGCTCGCGGCCCGGCACACCCCGGTGGACCGCCGCGAGGACCGCATCGCGCGGCTGGCGGACGCGGCGCTGGACGCGGCGGCGGCCGGGTGCCACGAGGACGCGCTGCGGGCCGCGGACGCGCTGGCGGCGGCCCGGGCGGGCGGCGCCGAGCAGGTGGCGGCGCTGCTCTCGGTGGTCGACGCGGGCGGTCAGGCGATGGAGGAGATGGACGAAGTCCTCGCCCGAGCACGGGACTTGGCCGCTGGGCGGCCGGACCTGCTGGCGGCGGTGGAACTGCGCGCGGCGGTCCGGCACAACATAGGGGGACGCCCCCGCCAGGCGGTCCTCGCCGCCGAACGGGCCGTACAGCACGCCGAGTCGGGCGGTGACGCGGCCCTGGAGACGGCGGCGCTGACGATGCGGGCCCGGATGGAGCGGGTCACCGGCCTCCCGGGCGCCGCCGAGACCCTGTCCAGGGCCCTGGCACGGGGCGGGCCCGGCGACGGTCTCGCCATCCGCAACAGCCCGCAGTACCTGGCCGTGCGGCACGCGGTGTTCGACGACCGGCTGGCCGGGGCCCGGGCCGACCTGATGGAGCTGCTGCCGGTCGCGGAGCGCACCGGGGACGCCGAGGACCTGATGGAGGTGCTGCGCAGCCTGGCGGAGGTCGACGCGCGGGCGGGGGCGGCGGCGCGGGCGCTGCTGTGGAGCGAGCGGGCCGTGGAGGTGTGCACCCGGGCGGGTCTTTCGCCCGGGCCCGTCTGGTACACGGCGGCGCTGGCGGAGACGGCGGGCGGGAGCTTCCGCCGGGCGGCCGAGCACGCGCTGCTCGGCGTGCGGGCGTCGCGGGAGGAGCACGACCTGGTGTTCACCTCGCGCGGCCTGCTGGCCCTGGGGACGGTGTGCCTGGCCACGGGCGAGGCGGCCCGTGCGGTGGAGGCGCTGTCGGAGGTGGCGGCGCTGGAGGGCGGGCAGGAGGTCGGCGACCCGACGATGCTGCGCTGGCAGCCGGAGCTGGCGGAGGCGCTGGTGGCGGTGGGCCGGGTCGAGGAGGCGGGCGGGCTGCTCGACGCCCTGGGCGGGGCGGTGGGTGCCCGGGCGCTGGCGACCGGACTGGGCGCGTCGTTGCGGCGCTCCCGGGCGCTGCACCGTGCGGCGCTCGGCGACCCGGACGAGGCGGCACGCCAACTCGGCCTGGCCACGGACCACTTCACCGACCTCGGGCTGCCCCTGGAGGAGGGCCGCACCCGGCTGGCCGCGGGCCGGGTGGAGCGCGGGCGCCGCCGGTACGCCGCGGCCCGCACCGCCTGGCAGCGGGCGGCCGAGGTGTTCGACGCGGCGGGCGCGTACCCCTGGAAGGCCCTGGCCACGGATCTGCTGACCCGCCTGGACGCCTCGGCGGTCCGCGCGGGCGCGCCCCTGGAGCTGACCGACTCCGAGCGCAACCTGGCGGAGCTGGTGGCGGCGGGCGCGACGAACCAGGAGGCGGCGCAGACGCTGTTCGTCTCGGTGAAGACGGTCGAGGCGACCCTGAGCCGCGTCTACCGCAAGCTCTCCATCCGCTCCCGCACCCAACTGCCACTGGCACTGGGCCGGGGGTCGTAACCCCGCACGGGCCCGCGCGGGCCGCACAAGGCCCCGCCGTCAGCCGGGGCGCGCCACCGGGCCGGAGCCACTGCCGTCACGGCAAGACCAGAGGGCCCGGGACGATGTCCCGGGCCCTCTGTCTGTTGTGCACTCGGCAGGATTCGAACCTGCAACCTTCTGATCCGTAGTCAGATGCTCTATCCGTTAAGCTACGAGTGCTTGTGCTCCCCGGCTCCCGGCCGGTCGGCGTCGCAGGAAGAACATTACACGTGACCTGCGCGGATACGAAATTCATTCTTTTCCGTCCCCGCACAGGTCCCCGCTCGCGGGCGCGCGCTCACTGCCCCATGACGTACTTCACGGTCGGCCCGGTGGTCCAGCCCCCGTCGACCGCCAGCTCCGCGCCCGTCACGTAGGACGAGGCGTCGGAGAGCAGGAAGGTGACGGCGGCGGCGATCTCGTGGGCCTCGCCCACGCGCCCCATCGGGGTGTTGGGGTAGTTGCCCTCGCCCCGCTCGATGCCGACCACGGCCGTCATCGGGGTGTACGTCATGCCCGGGTGCACCGAGTTCACCCGGATCCGGGCGGTGCCCAGCTCCACCGCGCCGATCTTGGTCAGCCCCCGCACGCCCCACTTCGAGGCGCCGTACCCGGCGGTCAGGGCGAGGCCCATCAGGCCGGCGGCGGAGGAGATGTTGACGATGGAGCCGCCGCCGGCCTCCCTCATCAGCGGGACGACGGTCTTCATGCCGATGAAGACGCCGGTCAGATTGATGTCGACGACCTTGCGGAAGTGCTCGACGGACTCGGCGTCCAGCAGGCTGCCGGTGGATATCCCCGCGTTGTTGACGAGTCCGTGCACGGCGCCGAACTCGGCGACGGCGAAGTCGGCCACCCGCGCCCAGTCCTCCTCGGAGGTGACGTCGTGGTGCAGGAAGCGGGCGCGGTCGCCGAGCGCGGCGGCGGTCGCGGCGCCGTCCTCGTCGAGGACGTCGGTGACGACGACGCGTGCGCCCGCCTCGACGGCGAAGCGGGCGGCTTCGGCGCCGAGGCCGCGGGCGCCGCCGGTGACGATGACGGTCCTGCCGGTGAGGTCGTGCAGGCGGGCGGGGTCGATCTGCTCGGTCATGAGGACTCCTGGGTGGGGCGCGGGTCGGTGGGGGCGCCGGGGCCGTGGGGCAGCGGCGGGAGGGGTGCGGTGAGCAGCGCGGCCGTGGTCGCCACCAGGTCGGCGACGAAGAAGCCCTCGCCGGTCAGGGGCGGTGCGCCGACGAGCCGGCGGCTCGCGCGGTCGGCCAGGGCGGCGCCGATCAGCGTCAGCGCCAGGTCGAGCCGTTCGAGGCGGACGGGTTCGGGGAGGGTGCCGAGGCAGCCCTCGACCCGGCCGATCAGCTCCCAGTAGACGGTGCCGTCGAGGGTGGGGTGGGGGGTGCGGGTGCGCACCCCGCTCTCGTGGCTGAGCTGGGCCGAGATCCGCAGGCAGCGGCGTCCGCGCTCGGTCTCGAGCTCGGTCGCCTCGGCGGCGACGAGGGCGCCCAGGAGGCCGCGCAGGTCGCGGTCGGCGCCGTCGAGGAGCCGGGCGAGGACCTTCTCCGT
Source organism: Streptomyces sp. NPDC001941 (assembly GCF_040296945.1). Classification (NCBI taxonomy): domain Bacteria; kingdom Bacillati; phylum Actinomycetota; class Actinomycetes; order Kitasatosporales; family Streptomycetaceae; genus Streptomyces; species Streptomyces sp. NPDC001941. Next base: position 16,911 of record NZ_JBEOYE010000073.1, read on the forward strand.
ACGGGCCTGGCGCGCCGCCATCACGGCGTCGAGGAGCCCTTCGCGGGAGCCGAAGTGGTACTGGACGGCGGACGGGTTCGCCTGTCCGGCCAGTTTCACGATGTCGCGGAGCTGGGCGCCGTGGACGCCTTGCGCGGCGAAGACCTCTTCGGCCGCGCGGACCAGCTTGTCCCGGGTCTCGGGCCCGGATGTTCTGCCCATGCGTCCCAAACTAATGCCGAGCATTAGTAAAAGCCAGTGCATGAGGCACGTGACTTTGCGACACGGTGCGATCACTCCCCGTTCGCGACGGCTGCCGCCAGCTCCCCCTCCCGCAGCACCGCGATGACGGCGGCCTCGCCCCGGGAGCCGATGCGGAGCTTCCCGAAGATGTTCGCGACGTGCTTCTTCGCCGTGCGCTCCGCGATGTGCATCCGGCCGGCGATGTCGGCGTTCGTCATGAACTCGCCGAGGCCGACCAGGACTTCGCGCTCGCGCGGGCTCAGCCGCGTCAGATCGGCGTCGCGCACCCAGGGGAAGGCGTCCAGGCGGCCACAGCAGTCGTTCCGGCCGTGCGGGGCGTCCGGGTCGCAGCGTGCGGCTCCGTCGCGCGGGGCGGTCCGGTTCTCGAAGGACAGGTTCAACGCGTTCCCCCAGATCGGGTCACGTTCCGGCGGCGGGTCGGGCACGCCGGAAGGCGTCGCCCGGCGACCCCGGGCGCGGATGCCCCGGGCGTCCGGGTGGTGGAGCCGGGGCGGGACGCGGTGAAGGTATCGAGCGCGATCATCCACATCAATGGGCGTATGGGAGGTGAAGCCCGAATGAAGTATTTGGTCCGTTTTATCCAGACGGACGGCGGGTGGCGCCCCCGCCGGACGGCGGGGGCGCGGCGCCGCTCAGTGACGCGTCGGGCCGTACGGGAGGACCGCACGGACCGCGAAGCCGCCGTCGCCCGTGGGCGCCGCGCTCAGCGAACCGCCCACCAGGGCAGCGCGCTCGCGCAGCCCCGTCAGGCCGTGCCCTCGGGCGCCCACCGGGCTCCCGCCCCGCGGCGGCGCGCAGTTGACCACCTCGACCCGCAGCAGGCCCGTGCGGTCGTCGCCGCGAACCTTCACGGTGATCGCGCTGCCCGGAGCGTGCTTGGCCGCGTTCGTCAGCGCCTCCTGGACGATCCGGTACGCGGCGTACTGCGTCGCCGGGTCGGGCGCGGCGGCCGGGAAGCACTGGTCCGCCCGCACCGGAAGCCCGCTGGCCGCGATCAGCGCGGGCAGGTCGGCCAGCCCGGGCGGTCGCTCGGGCGCACCGGCGCCGCGCAGCACCCCGAGCAGGTCGCGCAGCTCGTCCATGGTCCTGCGCCCCAGCTCCCCCACCCGCTCGGCGCTCCGCCGGGCCTCGGGGTCCTTGGTGGTGACCGCGAGCACCCCGGCCTCCACTGCCATCAGGCTCACCTGGTGGGAGATCCCGTCGTGCATGTCGCGGGCCAGGCGGGCGCGTTCGAGGACGACGGCCCGCTCGGCGGCGGCGCGGCGCTCCTGGGCCCGGCTCGCGTCCAGTTCGGCGATCCTCGCGGCGAGTTCGCGGCGCATCCCGACCAGCCGCCCGAGCATCACGGGGCCGGCGCTGAACAGGGCCGCGCCGAGGACGAGGCCCACCCACTCGCTCAGGTCGTTCCCCCGCCCCTGGACCTCGGCCCACGACGCGGGCACGACACCGGCCAGGAAGGTCACCGCCGCGCAGCCGTAGACCACGAGCAGATTCCCGTTGCGCCCGGCGAGGTTGTACAGGGCCAGCATCGGCGCGAGCCAGAGGTATCCGTGGGCGGCGGCGGGGACGGTGGCCAGCGCGGCGGCGACGGGCCACCGCCTGCGCGGCCCGAGGGCGGCCACGGCCAGGGCGTAGCAGGCCGCTTCCAGCGGCCGGGCCTGCTGGCGCACCGCGAGGAACTCGGCTGCGGACAGGAACACGAGCCCCGCGTCGCACAGCCAGCGGGGCGCCCGCCACCTCACGCCAGCCCGCCACCTCACGCCGGCCCGCCGCGGCCCCCGTCCGGCCGCGGGTCGGCGGCGCGGTGGGCCAGGATCGCGGCCTGGACGCGGTTGGCCGCGCCGAGCTTGCCGAGGATGGCGCTGACGTGGTCCTTGACCGTGGACCGGCTGAGGAAGAGCCGTTCGCCGATCTCGGCGTTGGTCATGCCGGTCGGCAGCAGTTCGAAGACGGCGCGCTCGCGGGCGCTGAGGGGTTCTCCGGGGGGCCGTTCGCCGGGCGGCCGTTCGGGGACGGGCCGCGCGGCGGGCGCGTCGCCTGCCCGTGCGGCGAGGGCGACGGAGCGGGCGACGCGGGTCGAGAGCGCGCTGCCCCCGGCGGCCAGCAGGCGGACGCCGGGTATCAGTTCGCGCGGGGCGGCGTCCTTGAGGAAGAAGCCGCGCGCGCCCGCGGACAGGGCCCGGGTGACCTCTTCGTCCGTACCGAACCCGGTGAGCATGGCGACGGCGGGCGCGGGTTCCAGCGCCAGCAGCGCGCGGAGCACGGCCAGGCCGTCGACGTCCGGCATGCAGATGTCGACGAGCGCGACGTCGGGCCGCCGGCTCAGGGCTTCGCCGACGGCCTCGGCCCCGTCGCACTCCACGACCACGCGGATGCCGGGGGCGCTGTCGAGGATGCGCCGCAGGCCGAACCTCAGCAGTTTGTCGTCGTCGACGATCATGACGGTGATGGGAGGCACAGGCCAGCCCTGCCTCTCGGGCGTCGGCGGTGGGTCCGTGAACCCTAGCGGACGCGCATATCAGGGGTGTATCAGCCCATGCGATGCGAATTCGGGCAGTAGTGGGCGGGGTGCGGGGTGCGACGCGGGAGTACGAGGTGCAGGCTGCGGGGCGCGATCCGGGCGTGCGGGAGGGCCGGTGTGCCGTGCGCCGTTACGCGCTCGACGCCTCGATCCCCGCGCACAGCAGGCGGACGCCGCGGACGAAGCGTTCGTCCGGGGTGTGCGCCGCTGCCGACTCCACGGTCAGCGGGAAGCGGGCGTGGACGTCGGCCGCGGCCTGCGCGGTGACGTGCACGGCGGGCGGTTCGCTCTGCTCCTGGAGCACGAAGCCGGTGACGTGGCTCAGCAGGGTGTCGGCCGCGACGGCGCGCTCCTCGCGCGCCACCCCGGCGGCGGCCAGGGTACGAAGGAGGCGCTCCGTCACGGACAGCGCTCCGGCGCTCAGGACCTTGGGGCTGTCCGCGAACAGGACCGCGCCGCCCGGGCGTTGCCGGATCACCTGCCGCAGGGCCACCGCCTGAATCTCCAACTGGAGCTTCCAGTCCGGCTCTTCGGGCAGCGCGTCGAGCGCCGCGGTCGCCGCGTCGTACGCCTCGCGCGCCAGCCGGTCGGCCATCAGCTGGGGCAGTGCGGTCTTGCTGGGCACGTGGTAGTAGAGGCTCCCGGCGTGCGCGCCGAGCCGGTCCGCGACCTGCCGCATGGTCAGCCCCCGGTAGCCGGACTCGGCGAAGACGGCCATGCCCGCGTCGATGATCCCGTCCGCGGTCAGCTTCATGGCTGCAAGGGTAACGGCCCTGTTTTCAAGGGCCATTCGCGTCGACACCGGTCCGGAACCGGCCCCGCCCCCCGGGCCGCCGGTATGCTCAGCCGGCCAGCGCGGCCCTGATCTGGCGGCTGGTCTGGGCGGCCACGTGGGGGTGCGTACGGGCGTACGCGGCGTGTGCGTTGAGGCCCGTGGCCAGGGCCCAGCCCCTGCCCCGGAGCCAGGTCGCGTCGTCGACGCCCAGAGCGGCGCGGAAGGCCGCCCTCGGACCCGCCGACAGCAGGGTGAAGGCAACCATCAGGTCGTCGGCCGGGTCGCCCAGGGCGAGGCCGCCGAAGTCGATGACGGCGCTGAGCCGTCCGTCGACGGTCAGCAGGTTGCCGGTGTGGAAGTCGCCGTGGACCAGGACCGGAGGTCCCGGCCAGGCGGGGGCCGCGAGGGCCGCGTCCCACAGATCCGTCATCGCCCGGCCGTCGAAGTCCCCGGCCCATGCGTCGATGGCGGCGCGGGTGGCGGCGTCGCGGTCGGCGAACGCGTCCGTGCGCGGGTCCTCGTGCTCACCTTCCGGCGTTGCCTCGCGCAGGGCCGTCAGGAAGCCCGCGAGCGCGTCCGCCGCCTCGTGGGAGTCGCCCAAGGCCTCCACCGTGGCCACCTCGCCGTCCAGCCAGCGGGTGACCGCCCAGGGCCAGGGGTACCCGCAGCCGGGCTCGCCGACGGCCACCGGCTCGGGGACGGCGAGCGGCAGCAGCGGGGCGAGCCCGGGCAGCCACGCGTACTCCTTCGCCGCCTGGCCCGCGACGTCCGCCCGGCGGGGCAGCCGTACGCTCAGCTCCGTACCCAGGCGGTGGATCACGTGGTCGGACCCGCCCGGTTCCAGCCGGGTGAGCGGCAGTCCGGACCACTGCGGGAACTGGGCGTCGACCAGCCGGCGGACGAGTCCCGTGTCGATGGCGGGGCGGATGTCCGGGTCGGTCTCGGTCGCCACGTGGTTCTCCTGTCTTCGGTGCGTCTTCGATACGTTTTCGGTGCGTCTTCGGTACGGGTGGTGCGGGCGGTACGGGTGGTGCGGGCGGTGGCCGGTCACGGGCCCGGGCGGCCGCCGTTCATGGCCCCGGGCGGCGGAAGCGGTCAGCCGCCCTGCCCCGGCTTCACCAGGCCGCTCTCGTACGCCACCACGACGGCCTGCGCCCGGCTCTCCAGGGCGAGTTTGGTCATGGTGCGGTTGAGGTGCGTCTTGACCGTGGCCTCGCTGATGTAGAGCCGGTCGGCGATCTCCGTGTTGGTCAGCCCGGCCGCGATCAGCCGCAGGACCTCGGTCTCGCGGGTGGTCAGCGCGCCGATGTCCGGGCGCTGTTCGGCGCGTGCGCCCGGTTCGGCCCGTCGGGAGAACGCCTCGACCAGGCGGCGCGTGACGCTCGGCGCGAACAGCGCGTCGCCGCCGCCGACCGCGGCCACCGCCGCGAGCAGCCGCTCGGGCCCCGAGTCCTTCAGGAGGAAGCCGCTCGCCCCGGCGCGCAGCGCCCCGTACACGTACTCGTCGAGGTCGAAGGTGGTCAGGACGAGCACGCGGGGCGCGGGGTCGGCGGCCCGGGACAGGATCTCGCGGGTGGCGTCGATGCCGCCCATCCCCGGCATGCGGAGGTCCATCAGGATCACGTCGGGCCGGGTGGCCGCGGCGAGGTCGACGGCCTGTTCGCCGTTCTCCGCCTCGCCCACCACCTCGATGCCCGGTGCGGCGCGCAGCAGGCCCACCAGGCCGGCCCGGATCAGGAACTGGTCGTCGACGACGAGCACTGTGGTCATGGAGTCGTGTCGTTCCCCCGTGGAGCGGACCGCTCCGAGGTCGGCAGGGTGAGCCGCACGGCGAACCCTCCCTCGCTCCGCGGACCGATGCTGATCGTCCCGCCGTAGAGCTTGGCCCTCTCGCGCATCCCAATCAAGCCGTGTCCCGAACCTGTGACGACTCTGTCGGAAACGGCGCCCGGGCCGTCGTTGACGACGCAGACGTCCAAGTGGCGCGCGCGGTAGACGAGCCGGACGGTCGCGCGGGCGCCCCGGGCGTGCTTGAGCACGTTCGTGAGGGCCTCCTGGACCACCCGGTAGGCGCAGAGTTCGACGCCGGGCGCGAGGGGGCGCGGGTCGCCCTCGACCCGCAGTTCCACGGGCACTCCGCCACCCCTGACCCGCTCGACCATCTCCTCGAGGCGGGCGAGGCCGGGCATGGGCGCCTCGAACGGGGCCTCGTCGTCCTCGAAGCGCAACAGCCGCAGCATCCGGCGCAGTTCGTCCAGCGCCTCGCCGCTGGTGCCGGAGATGGTGGTGAGCGCGGCGCGGGCGGTGTCCGGGTCGCTGGTGAAGACGAACGTGGCCAGGCCCGCCTGGATGGAGATCACGGACATGTGGTGGGCGACCACGTCGTGCAGCTCCCGGGCGATCCGGCCGCGCTCCTCGGCGACTTCCCGCCTGGCCCGGGCGTCCTGCTCGCGGCGCAGCTCGCGGGCGAGCTCGTCGGCGCGCCGGGTGAGGTGGCCGAACCGCAGGATCACGGCGGGGAAGCCGACGGCCTGGGCGACCACGGAGGACATCGACGCGTGCGGCGCGAGCAGTCCGCCGTAGATCCACACCACCGCCTCCAGGACGCCGCAGGCGACGGCGGCGCGGACGGGCCGCAGTACGGCGACGGTGTAGGCGGCGAGCATCGGCCCGAAGCAGTTGACCACGGGCCAGTGGCCGAGCGTGATGTACACGGCCCAGACCAGGTGCACGAACAGGCAGATCGCCACGGGGGCCTTGCTCCGGGCCGCCAGGGGCACGTTGGCGAGGACGACCAGGGCGTAGCCGAGGGGGTCGAGCGCGACCCATCCCTGCGCTCCGGACTCCCGGCCGAGGAGTACGGCGACGGCGGTCAGCGCGACGGTGATCAGCACGTCGGCGGCGAGGGGACGTATCCGCATCGTCGCAGCGTAACCGGTGTGCGGGGGTGGTACGTCAACCCGTCGCGGTACGGCTGTGGTTGCAGACCGGCCCATCGCGTACCGCAACCGGGCGAAACGAGTTCAACCCAGCACCCGACGACACTCCCCCGCCCCGCTCCGTAGGTTCTCGGTCCAGCAGCACAGCGCAGTCCAGCACCACGGCGCACCGACTGACCGACACCACGGCGCACCGCCTGACCGGCGATGACGCACCGCGACGGCCCTCCCCCGCGACGGGGGACGGGGCCGCCGCACACCAAACGGGAGGAACAGACATGACCAGCACGCTCACCACCGGGCCCGCCCGCCGGGTCCTGCGCGCCGCGGCGGCGACGGGTGTCGCCGCCGTCGCCCTCGGCGTGATGCCGGCGTCCGCAGGTGCGGCGCCGCAGGCCGCCGACGCGGGCACGGCCCAGGCCGCCGCGGCGAAGAGCTACACGTACCTGTCGTACAAGAAGAACGTGAAGGACCCGACCAACTCCCGGCTCTCGCTGGTGTACGTGCAGGTGGTGAACCCGGACAAGGTCCGCACCTACACGGTGGACAGCTGGCGCGCCGGGTCGGGCCTCGGCGGCAAGAAGGGCTCGGTCGGCCAGAACGAGTGCGCGAGCAGCCGGGGCTGGCTGCCCAACGGCTCGTACAACGTCGAGTTCTTCCGCTCCAACTACAGCGGCCGCATCAACGGGATCGTCTGGAAGCTGTCGAACCACAAGTGCAAGACCGGCAAGGTCACCCGCACCGAGCTCTTCATCCACAGCGAGATGAAGTCCAACGGCAAGCCGGGCAGCACCGAGTCGACCCGCTGGGACGGCAACAGCGACTACAAGTCGGAGGGCTGCATCAAGCTCAAGCCGGCCGACGTGCGCGAGCTGAAGGGGTACCGCTCCAACTACCCGCTGCCGCAGAAGCTGTACGTGTCCTGACCCCGCCGGGTCCACGGTGCCCCCGCGCGCGAGTCCACCTCGCCCGCGGGGGCGTCCGCACGCCGGCACCCGGGAGGCCTTCACCCGGCCTCGAAAACGCGTGCGGCTATGCTGACCGTCCGCTCGCCCCGGGTCGCGGTCGCGCCGGCCCGCACCGACGACCGAGGGACACCTTGACCACACGATTCCGCGCCGCACTGTGCGCCGCCGCCACCGCGGCCGCGCTGGGCGGCTCCCTGCTGATACCCGTCGCCCCCACCGCCTGGGCCGCGCCGGTCCCGGCCGCGCCCGCGCCGACGTACGGGGAGCTCACCCCGGACGGCGCCTTCACCGATCCGCTCGCGGGCGCCGGTCCCTGGTGGTCCTCCACCGGGACCCCCAACACCATCGGCGGCGGCAGCCTCAAGAACACCGTGGCCGCCGGGACGTCCCAGCCGTGGGACGCCATCGTCGGCCGCAACGGGATCAACCTGCGCGCGGGGGTGCGCTACACGCTCTCCTTCGAGGCGTCCGCCGACGTCCCCGGCACCCGCGTCCGGGCCACCGTCCAGGAGGGCCAGGGCGGCTACCGGGCGCCGCTGGACGAGCGGATCACGCTCGGCCCGCAACCGCGCACCTTCCGCTGGACGTTCGTGTCGACCGTGGACACCCGGGCCGTCCCCGGTGACACCGGCGGCAAGGCCGACCCGTGGGGGCAGGTCACCTTCCAGCTCGGCGGCCAGCCGCAGCGCACCGGGTTCACCTTCGGCAAGGTCTCCCTGACCACCTCCACCGCCCGCGAGGGCTTCTTCGTCGACCCCGACAGCAACGCGATGAAGTGGTACGACGGCCGGGACCGGGACCCGGAGCACCCGGTGCCGCCCGTCGACGCCCGCCGCGCCGCCATCAAGGCGGCCGTCGCCGACCACATGACCGTGCGCTGGTTCGGCGGCTGGAACAAGGACGTCAGGCGGGACGTCTCCGAGTACGTGGGCCGGGCCGCGGCCGCCGGTCAGCTGCCCACGATCGTCGCGTACGACATCCCGGGGCGCGACTGCAAGGGCGCCTCCGGCGGCGGCGCGGCGGGCGACGCCCGCGAGTACAAGGAGTGGATCAAGGCGTTCGCGGAGGGCATCGCGGGACGCCCGGCGCTGGTGGTCCTGGAGCCGGACGCGGTGGCGCAGGCGTACGCGGGCTACCCGAGCGCGGCGCACCCCTGCCTCAGCGAGGAGGAGCGCGAGGCCCGCTTCGACATGCTGTGGTACGCCAACCAGCGCCTCGACGAGCAGGGGCCGCTGGTCAAGACGTACCTGGACGCGGGCAACGCCAGCTGGACGCTCGGCGACCGGCTGGACGACACGTCCGGCATCGGCCTGGGGAACATGGCCTACCTCCTGGGCCGTTCGGGGATCTCGCTGGCCGACGGCTTCTCCGAGAACGTCGCCAACTTCCACGCCACCGACATCGCCGACGACTACGGCCGCCGGCTCGCCGCGCGGGTGAAGCAGGACCTCGGGGTCGACACGACGTTCGTGGTGGACACGGGCCGCAACGGCAACGGCTCGTACAAGGTCCCGGCCGATCCCGCGCACCCCTTCGTGGGCTTCTGCAACCCTCCAGGGCGCGCCCTGGGGACGCCGGCGCGGGCGGGTCAGGGCGGCGGCGCCGCCTATTACCTGTGGGTCAAGAACCCGGGTGACTCGGACGGCAGCCAGCGGCAGAGCCCGGTGGACTGCGCGGGCAGCACGGTGGACGCGGGGCAGTTCTCACCGGACCTCGCGTGGGGCCTGATCGACGGAAAGCCGGACGGGACGCTCGCGGGGGAGCTCGGCGCGGAGTAAGGGGGCACGGCACGGGGGGCCGACGGCTCCCCGTGCTCCCCGTGCTCCCTGGAATACGGGGATACGGGAACCTGGCACCGCCCCAACTGGTAAGCGGTGACGAGCCATTACGGGTATTGCCCCGGGAAAACCGTGGTGCGACGACATGTGCTCGATGCGTCACTCCCGCCGCGCGGTGCCGACCGGTGCGCCGCAACCCCTTTCGGATTCACTTCGGGAAATCCGGTACACCGCTCCGACCTGGCCTTTCGCGGCCCGTGTCCGGCGAGGAACGGCAGGCGCAGCGGATGCCGGCTAGGGCCTCCAACCTGGTCCGCAACCCCCTATCACCGCTGTTGGCGGGCTGGTTGCCGTCCCGGGAATCCTCCTCTGTTTGGGGCAACAACTGGCGGACGAGGCGCGCATTCTGCTATCCCGGTGACATAACAGGCCTGTGCGGCAGCTACGGTGAGCCCGGAGGAGGGGCAAGTACCCGGGTCTGTTGGGTCACCCGTGAGGGGTGATCGCACGGGACGGCAACTGTCACTCCGTTCCAGTGGGTAGCATCCGGCAAAACAATTCAGGCGCGAGGAGCGTGCGGACGTGGCCAACGAGCCGAACACCCCCATCCAGAACGTGTACGCCCAGCGGTTGTCTGACGACCTCGCGGCCAACCGCAGGGAACAGCAGGCGATCGCCGACCAGTTGGGACAGTTGACGGGTCTTCAGGACCGGCTGTCCCAGCTCCAGCAGGAGGAGGCGTGGCTGACGAAGTACGTGCAGACCGCCATCCCCGGCAGCCCCGAGGAAGCCGCGGCGGCCGTCACCCCGGCCCCGGCGGCCCCCGAGGCCGACACCGCGGCCCCGGCCGACGCGCAGGCGGTCGTCCCGCAGCCGCGCGGCAGCAAGGCCAAGAAGGCCGCGCCCCGGAAGGCGGCGAAGAAGCCCGCCGCCCCCGAGGCGAAGCCCGCCGAGGCCAAGCCCGCGGAGGTCAAGGCCGCCCCGGCGAAGAAGGCACCGGCCAAGAAGGCCCCCGCCAAGTCGGCCGCCACCAAGGCACCGGCGACCAAGTCCGCGGCCACCAAGGCCCCGGCCACCAAGGCCGCCGCGAAGCCGGCGACCGCCAAGAAGGCACCGGCCAAGAAGCCGGTCGCCAAGAAGGCCGCCACCGAGGAGCGCACCGCGCCCCCGCTGCACGAGGTGGTCCTGAACCTGCTGCTGGTCACCCCCGGCGAGCCGCGCACGGCCCGTGAGATCTGCGACGAGCTGCAGAAGGCGCACCCGGAGCGGGCCACCTCGGTGCAGGTGGTGCGCAACAGCCTGGAGCTCAACGTGCGCAAGAACCGCATCGAGAAGTCCAACCAGCAGGGCTCGGTGATGTACACCGGCTACGCGAAGGGCGCCGCTCCCGCCCAGGCCGCCCCCGCCGCCGAGAAGCCGGGCGAGCAGGTTCCGGCCGAGGTCTAGGATCCGGCCTCCCCCGTCGTGCGGGTCGCGCGGGTGGTCCGCCGTCCCGGCGGTGGTTCGCGCGGACGTGCGCAGGGGGTCGTCACGTCCGCGACGGTGCTCGTGAAGCCCCGCACACACAGGTGCCGGCGCCGCGTACAGCGGCGTCGGCACCTGTGTCGTGTACGGGGTGCGTACGGAGGTGCCGTACGGGTGTCACGTACGGGCGGCGTACGGGGTGCCATACGGGTGTCACGTACGGGCGCGTTCCGTGCGGGTGTGAACCGTAGGGATGCGAACCGTACGGGTACGAACCGCAGGGGTGTGTCGCGTCCGCGCCTGTGCGGCGGCGCGGTGAGCCGGAATACTGCCTGGGGCGGACGAAGGGAACGCGAGGACACGACCCGGCGACCGGCGGACCGGCGTCCGGCGGACGCGACGACTTGCCCCGAGGAGCGCTGAGCTGTGAGTACGTATCGAGTCATGCAGGTGACCGCACCCGACGGCAGCTTCGAGCCGGACGACCGCAAGGCGCCCGAACCCGGGGCGGGCGAGGTGAGGATCGCGGTGGAGGCGTGCGGCGTCTGCCACTCCGACGCCATGTTCGTCTCCGCCGCGCTGCCCGGCGTCACGTTCCCCGAAGTGCCGGGCCACGAGATCGCGGGCCGGGTCGAGGCGCTGGGCGAGGGCGCCCGGGAGCGCGGCTGGCGGGTCGGGGACCGGGTGGCGGTCGGCTGGTTCGGCGGGAGCTGCGGGCACTGCCGATCCTGTCGCGCCGGTGACTTCATCGTCTGCCGGGAGCTGAAGGTGCCCGGCTGGGCGTACGACGGCGGTTTCGCGGAGAAGGTCGTCGCCCCCGTCGACGCGCTGGCACGGATCCCCGAGGAGCTGTCGTCCGTGGACGCCGGGCCCCTGGCCTGCGCGGGCGTCACCGTCTTCAACGGGCTGCGGCGCAGCCAGGCCCGGCCCGGCGACCTGGTCGCGGTCCTGGGCCTGGGCGGCCTGGGCCATCTGGGCGTGCAGTACGCGGTCGCGATGGGCTTCGAGACCGTCGCCGTGGCGCGCGGCGCGCAGAAGGCGGACTTCGCCGCGCGGCTCGGCGCGCACCACTACGTCGACAGCACCGCCGCGGCACCGGTCGGCGAGGCGCTCCAGGCCCTGGGCGGCGCGAAGGTGGTCCTGGCCACGGCGGGCAACTCTGCGGCCATCAGCGCCACCGTGGACGGCCTGGCGCCGCGCGGCGAGGTCGTCGTCATCGGCGCGGACCCGACTCCGATGACCGTGAGCCCGGCGCAGCTGCTCGGCAGCGCGCACGTCCTGCGCGGCCATCCGTCCGGCACGTCGCGGGACGTGGAGGACACGATGGCGTTCAGCGTGCTGCACGGGATCCGGCCGATGACGGAGACGATGCCGCTGTCCCGCGCGGACGAGGCGTTCCGGCGGATGCTGGCCGGCGAGGCGCGCTTCCGGATGGTGCTGACGATGGACTGACCGGCGGCGGACCCTCGGCCGCCACTCGACTGAACCCTCGACCTCAGGTTCAGCGTGAGGGCGGCGGGCCCACCCGTTCCCCGAGGCATGCGGGCGGGTGGGCCGTGGCGCCCGCCGTGACGTGTGCGCGCCCTGCGTGCGGCTCCCCCTCCGCCTCGCAGGACGCTCCCCTCGACGGGCTGCGCGCGGGCCCCGGGGCGCGGGAGTTGCCCTCGGGCCGCACGGACCGGAAGGGCCTCTCCAGCGGCTCCCTCCAGCATCACGGTGAGCAGGGGCCCGTCCAAGGGCCGGGCGGGGGCGCGCGGCGGCAACCGTGCCTCCCTGGGCGCACAACGGCGCAGTAGCGGTCACGTACGCCTGCCGCGACACGGCGGCGCGGCCGTACCTCGTGCCACGGCCGGGGCGCGACTCCACCTCGTGCCACGGCCGGAGTCGGAGAGGTCCTGAGCTCATCGCTCCCATCGATGATCACGGCACTCCTACCTGGAGCAGGAGGAGGGCGCCGGCCCGCGCACCGCGTAGTGCGGTGCGGGGCGCGCGGAGCGCGCGCGGCGGGACGGCGGATCAGCCGACGGGGTCCTGTGCGCCCACGGCGTCGAGGAGCGTGACCTCCTCGTCGGTCAGGCGCAGCGCGCCCGCCGCCACGTTGTCGGCGAGGTGGGCGGGGTCGCCGGTGCCGGGGATGACGAGGACGTGGGGTCCGCGCCGCAGGACCCAGGCGAGGCGCACCTGCGCCGGGGAGGCCCCGTGCGCGCGGGCGACGGCGAGCACCTCGGGGTGTTCGGCCCGCACCGCGCCGGACTCGCGGCCCTCGCCCGCGATGGAGAAGAACGGGACGAACGCGATGCCCAGGGCCGCGCAGGCGCTCAGCACGCCGTCGCCGTCGCGCGCGTCGAGCCCGTACCGGTTCTGCACGCACACCACCGGGGCGACCGCCCGCGCCTGGTCGAGGTGTTCCGGGCGCACCGAGGAGAGCCCGAGGTGGCGGACGAGCCCGGCCGCGCGCAGTTCCGCCAGCGCCCCGAAGTGCTCGCTGACGTCGCGCTGCCCCATGACGCGCAGGTTCACCAGGTCCAGGTGGTCGCGGCCGAGCTGGCGCAGGTTCTCCTCCACCTGGCCGCGCAGCTGGTCGGGGCGGGCGGCGGTGGTCCACTCGCCCGACGCGTCCCGGGTGGGGCCGACCTTGGTGGCGATGACCAGGTCCTCGGCGTAGGGCGAGAGCGCGGAGTTGATCAGTTCGTTGGCCGAGCGCAGCCGGGAGAAGTAGAAGGCGGCGGTGTCGATGTGGTTGACGCCGAGCTCGACGGCGCGGCGCAGTACGGCCAGCGACTGCGCGCGGTCCCTGGGGGTGCCCTCGTGGAAGGCGGCGCTGCCGGTCAGGCGCATGGCCCCGAAGCCGATCCGGCGGACCGTGCGGTCGCCGAGGGTCCAGGTGCCGGCGTCCGCCGGTGTGCTCCCCGGCGCCTCCCGCGCGTCGTTGGCTGCCGGGACCGTGCGCGACGTCATCAGCTTCTTCAGCTCCATCCGGTGGGCCCCCGCGCCCCTGGTCGGGGCGGGGCGGACCTGGAGTATCGACGAAGCGCGCCGCTCGCGGTAGGCCGGACGGGGCGGGGAATGTCACAGCGCGTACGGGAATCACCGGGCTCCCCGCTCGCGGGCCGCCGACGCCGGAGGGGCCGGGGGACGTCGACCGCCCCGAATTCCCTGGATATTCCACCAAGGTCCGGTCCTGAGCGGACATCGACCGAAACACGACGGCACCACGAGTCGGGTCCGGCAGATTCTGTGGTGCGCTTCCGGCCACGGGGACCGGATCGCGCCCCGCCCCGGCACCCCGGCACAACCGGAACCCCACCCACCCCACGCGCCACGAGCGGCGATCTCCGGCCGTTCCCGGCCGGCCGCGACAGCACAGGCCACTTGAGGGCCACTGGAGTCCAAATGGACCTTGGCTTCACGACCATTCAAGACAGAGTCAACAGGCCAATATGCCAACTGGCCTTGTCCGTGGCCTGGTTGGACGACCAGACTCGGTGGCGCACCACGAAAGTCCAGTCGGACGCCCCCGGGGCGGATCGGCCGGACGTGCGCCCGGCCTCCGGGCACGGACGAGCCGCACTCCTCCGCTCCGGGTCCCGTATCCACCATGAGAAACGAGGGACTCACCATGTCCGAAATCCACGGTTCCGACCTCGGCCTCGACCTTGACCTCGACCTCAGCGAGCTCACCGTGACCTCGCTGCGCGACACCGCCGCGCTCCCCGAGAACGGCGCGTCCTGGGGCTCCTGCTCCTGCCAGGGTTCGTCCTCCTGCGCCCAGCCGCAGCAGGACGTCCCGTCCCTCTGACGGCCCCGCGCCTTCGGACCACCGACGCCCACCCACCCGTTGAGAGGCTGACATGCCCGAACGCTTCGACGGCCCGCCCGGCCTGGGAGACCTCGATCTCGACCTCGACCTCGGCGAACTGACCGTGACCGCGCTGCGCGACAGCGTCGCCCTGCCGGAGACCGGTGCCTCGGGGGGCGTGAGTTCGAGCTCCTGCAGCTCGTCCTCGTGCGCCCACCCCCAGCTGCCCACTCAGCCGTACTGAGGGGCAGGGGACGGGGGTACGGCCCACAGCACCCGGCACCCCGGTCCCACGGCACCACCGCGTGACGCACCACAGCACCACGTATGACACACCACGCATGACGCATGACGCATGACCGCACTGCTCATCACTGCACCACCTGCACCACCCGCACCACGCATCACCGCACGACGCTCTGCCGCAGCGAGCGGCAGCGCGGCACCAGCCGCGCTGGGAGCGGCGCCACCTCAGGAAGCACCGCTCCCCCGTGGCCGGTCCACGCCTTGGACCGGCCACGGGGCAGCGCCCCGGACCGCCCCGACGGGAGCCCCCATGCCGCACCCCGCACAGCCGGCCGCGCCACCGAGCCCTCCGCGCACGCGGACCGCGCGGTCGCTGCCCCGGCCTGCCGCGCGCACCGCCCCGTACGCACTGGTCCGCACCACGGTCACCCCGCATCCCGCCGAGCCCGCACCGGCCGCCGAGGTCCGCCGCCTCCTGGAGCGGCTCACCGGGCTCGAAGCCCGCGCCCAGGCGCTGCGCGAACCGCTCTGCGACGACCTCTTCGCCTCCCGCGCCGACCACGACGAGGACTTCCACCGCACGGTGGTGCTCCCCCTCCGGCGCGCCCTGCACAACGACCGCATCCCACGTCCGGCCCTGCTCGACCGCCTGCGCGACCTCCCCGCCCGCGTGCCCAGGCTCGGGGAGTGGCTGGCCCTGCTGGTCCAACGCGCCTCACTGTACGAGCAGTTCGAGGCCACCTGCCCGGGCGCCCTGGCCGCCGAGCGGGCCGCGCTCGCCGAGGTGTGCCGTACGCCCGCCTTCGGCCGCGCGATCGCGCTCAGCAGCGCCGACCTGCTGCGCGCCGTCACCCGCGCGGCGGGCGGGGAGGGCGGCCGGCGCGCCCGCAAGGAAGAACCCTCCCTGCTGCGGCACGCCCTGCGCGCGGGGACCAAGACCAGTCCGCTGTCCTGGTTCACGGCGGTGGGCTGGCACACGGGCGACGGGCTCCAAATCCCCCACTCCGCAACACAGTTCATCGACCATTCCAGCCTTCGCCCGGTCGTACGGGAGAACCGCACCCTGGTCGGCGCCCTGGTGGCGGCCCTGCTCGACGAACCACGCCGCCGCCGCGCCCTGCCGCACCGGATGAGCAGCGGGGCCGCCCCCGCCGGGGAGGGCCGGGTGCGCTTCTCCCGGGACCTGACGCTGTTCGCCGGTGGCCGCTACCTGGTCACACGGGAGGACGAGGTCGAGCTCGCCGACCGTCCGGCGCTGGCCTCCCTCGCGGCGGTCGCCGCGACGCCCGCACCCCTCGACGACCTGGCCGCTTCCCTCGCGCGAGCTCTCGGCCGCCCCGGCGACGACCCGGCCCTCCGGCGCTACCTCGACCAGGCGGCCGACGGCGGCCTGCTGGTGCCGGTCGATCCCGTCCCACCACAACACCCGGAGCCACTGGCCGAGTTGGCGAGTTGGTTGCGCCGGTGGCCCCAGGACGCCGGGCTCGCCGACCGGATCGACGCGCTGAGCGACGACACCGTACGCTTCGCCGACCTGCCGAGCGGCGAGCGCCCGGCGCACCTCGCCGACCTCGCCGACCGCTGGCGGACCCTGCTGGCCGACGCCGGCCGACCGGTCCCGGCGGACGCCGCGCCGCTGAACGTGCTGTCCGAGGACGTCGTCGACGACGCCGGGATCGGGGCGCGCGCACCGGGTCTCACCGCCGACGACCGGGACGCACTGGCCGAACTGACCGCGCTGGCCGAGCTGTTCGACCTCGGTCACCTCATGCGCCGCGTCGCCCTCGACCGTTTCACCGCTCGCTACGGGCACGGCGGTGTGTGTACCGCGCCGTGGGAGTTCGGTGCCGAGACCGCGGGCGCCTGGCAGGAGGCGGTACGCCTGTCCGGGCTCCCGGCCGACGACCCCGCACTGCCCGCCGCGATCGCCGACATCGCCCGCCTGCGGGCGGAGTTCGCCGCCCGTGTACGTACCGCCGCCGCGTCGTCCGACCACGCCGGTTCCGACGTGGTGCTGCCCGCCGACGCCGTGCGCGCCCTGGCCGGGCGGCTGCCCGGGTGGACGGCCGCCCGGCCGCTCAGCTACGCGTGGTTCGTCCAGCGCGCGGAGCCCGGCGCACGGCTCGCCGTCAACCACGTGTACGGCGGCTGGGGCCGCTTCACCAGCCGTTTCCTCGACGGTCTCGGGGATGGCGCCGCCGCCGAGGTGGCACGGCAGATCCACGACGGCCTCGGCCCGGGTGCGCGGGCGGCACAGGTCCGCCCGGTCGGCGGGTTCAACGCCAACCTCCACCCGCTCCTGGTCGGCTCGGAGATCGGCCCGGACCGGCACGGGACGGATCTGGCCGAGGCCGACACCGAGCTGTTCCACGACACCGCCACCGACCAGCTGCGGATACGGCTCCGGGCGACGGGCGAGCAACTCGACGTGCTCTACCTGGGGTTCCTGGCCCCGGTGATGCTCCCGCAGCGCCTCGCCCCCTTCCTGTGCGACCACCCCGGCGGGATCGTGGACTTCCGGTCGCTGCTCCCCCGCACCCGCCAGGCCGTCCCCGGCGGCGAGGTCGTCCGCACGCCCCGGCTGCTCCACCGCCACCTGGTGCTCGCCCGGCGCCGCTGGCACCTGCCGGAGCCCGTGGTGGCCGCGCTGAGGGCGGACCTGGCGGCCGGGACCGGCGAGGTGCCCGCCGCCGCCGTCGCCAAGTGGCGGGCGCTGCTCGGGCTGCCGGACCGGCTGTTCCTGCACGCCGTGCCGCGGGCCCCGGTCGGCGACGCCCTGGAGGACTTCGTGAGCACCCTGCGCGCGCCCAAACCGCAGGCGCTCGACCTGGGCAGTGCCCTGCACCTGCGCTGCCTGCCCGCCTGGCTGGCGCGCCACCCCAGGGGCATCGTCCTGGAGGAGGCTCTTCCGGCCTTCGGTGGAAGTGAACACCCGACTCATGCCGTGGAGTTGGTGGCCGAGACCTACCGACCCGCCC
This sequence comes from Streptomyces sp. NPDC001941, assembly GCF_040296945.1. Lineage (NCBI taxonomy): Bacteria > Bacillati > Actinomycetota > Actinomycetes > Kitasatosporales > Streptomycetaceae > Streptomyces > Streptomyces sp. NPDC001941. The sequence goes on from NZ_JBEOYE010000073.1 coordinate 34,622, forward strand.
GCACCTCGGGCCTCGGGGAGGCTCCGGTGGCGGGGCCGCACACCCGTCACGTGCCCGCACCGAACCCCATCCGCCCGGGAGGCCCGCGATGAACGCCCCTGACCCCGCGCCGGTCACCGTGCCCGGCGCGACCGCCCTGGACGTGGTCGCGTACCACTACGAGCCGGTGAAGGCCCCGCTGCTGCGGGACGCCGTACTGCCGCTGGCCCGCCGGGCCGAGGCGGCCGGGCTCACCGCCCACGTCGAGCGGCACTGGCTGTACGGCCCCCACCTGCGGCTGCGGCTGCGCGGACCGGCGGACGAGGTGCGCGCGGAAGCCGGGCGCGCCGCCGCCGACCTGCGCGCCCACGCCGTCGTACGACCTTCACAAGTAGCCGTCGACGAGGCGGAGTTGCTGCGTCAGGCCAGCGCCGCCGGGCGGGCCGAGCTGGTGCCGCCGCCGTACGGGCCGCTCGTCCCGGACAACACCGTGCGCGTCGAGCCCGTCGACCTGGGCCCGCTGGAGGCCGTGATCAACCCGGACGGGGTGCGGCTGCGGGAGTACCTGCTGGCGAGCGGCCTCGGCGCGCTGGAGTCCGGAGCGGCGTTCCTGGCGGCGCGCGGGGACACCTCCGCGGCCCGGGTGGAGCTGGTCGCCTCCGCGCTGGCGGCGCACGCGGCGGCGCATCCGGAGGGCCTGGTCGGCGGGCACTACTCCTTCGTGTCGCACCTGGAGGACTTCCTGGTGCACGAGGACCAGGACGGCCGGGTCCGGGCCGCGTTCGAGCGGCGCTGGGAGGCCGCGGGCGACCGGATCACCGCGCTGGTGGAGCGCGTCGCGGGCGGCGGGGCGACCGGCTGGGAGCGCGCCTGGGCCGACTGGTCGGCGGACGCCTGGCGCACCGCCGAGCGGCGGCACGCGGCCGGCGCGGACCTGACCGGCGTCGGCGACGCCTACCGGCGGCGGGCCGCCGCGCTCGGCGACCCGGCGCTGACCGCGCGCTACGACGTCCGGAAGCGCACCACGTACAGCGAGTTCCACCGGCTGCTGCACCGGTCGGACCCGGACGGCACCATGTGGTCGCGCCCCGACTACCTCGTCTACCGGGCCTGTACGAACGGCCTGTACCGGCTCTTCGCGGTGTGCGACGTGCGCCCCTTGGAGCGCTACCTCGCGGCCCACCTGGTCGTCCGCAGCGTCCCCGCCGTCACCGGCCACCGCTGGGAGGCGCGTGTGGACGAGGTCATCTCCGCGGTCGAGTCGGTCGAGTCGGTCGAGTCAGCGGCGGAGGGGGTCCGGTGAACGAGTCGCCCGACGTCGTCGAAGAGGGCTCCCTGGGCGCCCGCGAGGTCCGCCTGCGGCCCGGTGTCGCCGTCACCCCGCTGCGGTCCGGCCTCCATCTGCGGGGCCGCGACGGCAGCGTGACGCTGGAGGGCAGCAGCGCCCTGCCCGCGCTCTGGCCCCTGCTGGCCGCGCGGCTGGCGCCCGGGACCGCCGCGCGGCCGGGGCCGGGGCCCGCCCTCGATCCGGCCGACCCCCGGGTGGGCTCCGCCCTCGACACGCTTGCCGAGCAGTTGCGGGTGCACGGGCTGCTCACCGAGTACCCGGGCGAGGCGGCGGGCACGCCCGCCGACTGGCTGGGGGCGGGCGCCGAGCAGCCGGGACCGGCCGCCGCGGCACTGGCGGTGGCCCGGGTGTCGGTCGAGTCACCCGACCCGGCGGGGGCGCTGGCCTCGGCGCTGCTGCGCGCGCTGGAGCGGTCCGGGGTGCCCGCGGGACCGGTGGCCGCCGAGGGCCTGCCGCCCGGGCGCGCGCTGGTGGTCGCCTCGACGGCGCTGCCGGGTGACGCGGTGGCGGTCGCGGTGTCCGTGGGCGCCGACGGCGGGTTCGTGACGGCTCCGGGTGCGCCCGAAGCGGTGCGCGAGCAGGCCGACGCGGTCGCGTTGCGGCTGGGGACGGTCGCGGGGGACGGGGGCGCGGGGTCGTTGGTGGCGCTGCTGGCCGGGGCCGCCGCCCAGCGGTTGGTGTGCGCGGCGGCGGGGCTGCCCGATCCCGCCGTGCGGGGCGATGACCCGCGCCTCTTGCCGTACGCGCCCGCCGTGCTCGTCGCCGACGCGCGGCCCGCCCGCGCCGCCTACCACTCCTGGGTGAGCACTCCCGTACCGGCTCCGGGCGCGGCGGCGGACCTGGCCGAGGCGCTGCGCCGGGTGGAGGCGCTGGGGGACGCCAGGCTCGGCGTGCTGGACGCCCCGCTGCCGGGCGCGCTGCCCCAGCTGCCCGCCGCGCTCGCCCTGTGTGCGACCCCCGAGGGTCCGCTGGCGGGCGGGGCGCCCCGGTCCGACCTCGCGCGGCTGACCACGGCACTCCGGGCCGCCGAAGTGACGCTGGGCCCGGGGGTGTTGGTGGGCGTCGACGCGGACCACGCCCTGGGACGGCTGCTGCGCCGGGAGGCCCTGCGGCTGCCGGCCGCCCCGGACCCCGGACCCGTACTCCCGGCGGCCCACTGGCTCGGGCATCCGCAGGCACGGCACTGGTGGCAGGTACTGATCGAGCACCTGGGCCAGTCCGAGGCGATCATGACGGTACGTCAACTCGGTTGCTCCGGAGTGCATGTGGCGGTCGTACGGGAATCGGGCCCGCGTACCGAACCAGTCGGGGCCGTCCTGGGTGAGGCGGTGGAGGCCACCGCGAGTGACGCGGCGGCGCTCGCCGCGCTGGCGGCGGTCACCCGGGTGATGGGCGGCAGGCACGCCCCGGAGGGCGCCCTGCACACGGCGTTCAGCGGCGCGGAGGCCCCGCTCGCCGCGGCCGGCGCCGTGCCCGCACCCTGGGCCGACGAGGGCTGGACCGACCGCTGGCTGGCGGCGGTCGCCGCGCGCGAGCCCGGTCTGCGCACCGCGCTCGCCCGTCTCACCGGCGCCCGGGGCATGCCCTGGCGACCCGGCCCCGACGGCACGTCCGGGAGGCTGGCCACCGCCCTGGAGACCTGCGGGTTCACCGTACTCACCCGGGCCGCCGACCCTGACCGCCCGGCGGACCACACCTTGGCGGGAGGCGCCCGATGACCACCGGCACCGCACCACTCGTCACCTTGGCGCCACCGGCCGAGCCGCCCGTCCTCGACCTGGCGACCGCGCTCGCCACCACCTCCGGGGCCGCGCTGGTGCACCTCACCGACTGGACCCTGGACGCCGCCGAACGCCTCAGCCGGCACGCCCTCGCGCACCCGGTGCGCCTGGTGCCGGTGCGCGAGGACGGGCCGCTGACGGTGATCGGGCCGGTGCTGCGGCCCGGCGCGGCCGCCTGTCTGCACTGCGCGGAGCACCAGCGCCTGGCGACCGCGGGCGGCCGGGTCCCGTGGCAGAGCCCCCGGCTCGCACTCGGCGGCACGGGGACGCCCGCCCTGGCCGAGGGCGCCCTGCGGCTGGCGGCGGAGCTGTTGTCCGGCGAGGACCCGGCCGCCGACGGGCCCGCCACCGTCCACGTCCTCCAGGGGAGCCGAGCGACCTGGACGACGCACCGGGTGCGGCCCGTCGGCGGCTGCGCCGTGTGCCGACCGCTGCCCGCCGACTCCCCCGCGCTCGTCCGGCTGCCGCAGGCCCCGTGCCCGCTGCCGGACCCGGCGGTGTTGCGCGGGGCCAACGGGCTCACGGAGAACGACAGTTTGCGGGGCGAGCTGGTCGACGACCGGTTCGGTCCGGTGCGCAGGCTGTTCCGCACCGAGGACTCCGCGTTCGCGCTGACGGCCGCGTGGGTGACGGACGGGCGGCTGCTGGACGACGGCGGGTACGGGCGGGCGGTGGACTTCCGCTCCAGCGAACGGGTGGCCCTCTTCGAGAGCGTGGAGCGACTGGCCGGGATGCGCCCGCTGGGGCGCCGCACGGCCCTGCGGGCGACGTTCGCGGCACTGGGCCCCGAGGCGGCCGTCGACCCCGAGAGCCTCGGGCTGCCCGACCCGGCGCACCACGGGCACCCGGCGTCACGCACGGTCCCGTACCACCCCGACCTCGAACTGGACTGGGTGTGGGGCTGGTCGCTGACGGCGGGGCGGGCCAGGGCCGTGCCGGAACACGTGGCGTACTGGGACCCGCCGTCGGCGCCCGACCGGGCCCGGGTGGTGTACGAGTCGTCGAACGGGTGCGGCCTGGGCAACAGCCCCCAAGAGGCGGCCCTGTACGGGCTGTTCGAGGTGGCCGAGCGCGACGCGTTCCTGATGGCCTGGTACGCGCGGACGCCATTGCCCGGGATCGAGGTCCCCCACGACGACCCGCTGGTCGCGGCGCTCGCGGCGCGCGCCACCCTGCTCGGCTACCGGCTGAGCCTGCTCGACGCCACCAACGACCTGGGGATTCCGGCGGTGTTGGCGCTGTGCGCGTACGAGGGCACGCATCCGGAGGCGCCGCGCGTGTTCCTGGCGGCCGGGGCGCACCACGATCCGCTGGCCGCGATCCGCTCGGCGGTCGCCGAGGCGGTCACCAACGTGCAGGACGCCGCGCACCGGCCGTACGAGCCCGGTGGCGCGCGCGATCCGGAGCGGTTGCGGCCGATGCTGGAGCGCCCGGACCTGGTCGTCGACCTCGACGACCACGTGGGGCTCAACGCGCTTCCGGAGGCCCGGCCACGCCTGGACTTCCTGTTCGCCCCCACCGACCGGGCCCCCTGGCGCGAGCGCTGGCCCGGGGCCCCGGAGCCGGTGGAGGACCTGTCCGCGCTCCTGGCGGAGACGGCCGGACGACTGGCCGGCGAGGGCCTCGAGGTGCTGGTCGTCCCGCAGGACGAGGCGGGCATCCGCGCGCGGCTCGGGCTGCACTGCGCGAAGGTCGTCGTCCCGGGGACGCTGCCCATGACCTTCGGCCACGTCAACCGCCGCACGCGCGGTCTGCCCCGGCTGCTCGACGTCCCGTACCGCCTCGGACGCACCGCACGGCCTCTGGTCCACGACGAACTCCCCCTGCACCCGCACCCGTTCCCGTGAGGACGCCATGACCATCCAGCAGGAAGCAACCGCGACATCGATCGGCACCGGGCCGGACGCCCAGGGCTGGCGCAGCCTGCACCTGGCCCTGCACACGGACGGACCGACCGCGGACGCCTTCGTCAGCACGGCGCTCGCACCACTGATGGAGCGGCACTGCGAGGCGCGGGGCGGCGACTGGTTCTTCATCCGGTACGGGGAGGGCGGGCCGCACCTGCGGATCCGGTTCCGCGGCGTGGCGGAGGAGCGGCTGGCGGCTGAACTATCATCCCTCGCCCGGGAGTTACCGCCCTCTGGTGCGCAGTCGTGGCCGGTCCGGCACGGTGAGGTGCGGGCGGTGGCGTACGAGCCGGAGACCGCGCGGTACGGCGGGCCCGGGGCGCTCCCAGTGGCCGAGGAGGTGTTCGTCCAATCGACCCGTACCGCCGTCGCGGCGCTGCGGGCGGTGCCCGGGCGCGCCGGACGCCTGCAACTGGGATTGGACCTGGCGCACGCCACGGCCTGCGCGCTCGGTCTGGACGAGGCGGCGGCCGCGGGGTGGCTGCGCAGGCACGCGGCGTCGTGGCGCTGGATCACCGAGGTGGCGCCACTGCCCGGGACCGCCGTGCACACGGGGGTCAACACGGTGTTCGCCGCCCAGCGCGCGGGGCTCGCCCGACGGGCCCGTGCGGTGCGGGCCGGCCTCGCGGACGACAGCGCGGCACCCTGGCTCCTCGACTGGGCCCGGCGGGTGCGGGAGGCCGACGCGGTGCTGCGGGAGGTGCTTCCCGTGGGGAACGGTCTGGTGCGCCACGACCGGCGCCTGTGGGTGTGGGCCTCCCAACTGCACATGTTGTTCAACCGGTTGGGCGTCACGCCGGACGAGGAGCGGGCGGTGTGCCGGCTGGCGGGCAGGACGCTCCTGGAACCGGACCCTTCGGCCGGGGGCGGCTCCGGCTTCTTCGGCGAGGACGCGCGGGCGGCCGACCTCCAGTACCTGGAGCAGAGCAAGTTCCAGCTGGGGCGGCGCCAGGACACGGCGGTACGGGACGTCGAGCTGCCGCCGTCGCCATATCGGCGGGACGCCGAACAGCCCCTGGAGGTAGTGGACTTGCCACCAGTGACCCTGGCGGAGGCGCTGCACCGGCGCGTCTCGGTGCGGGGCGCGCTGACCGGGCCCCTCACGGCCGGGGAGCTGGGCGGGGTGCTGTGGCACGCGTACGCGCCGAGCCACACCAGCCGCCAGGTGCTACCGGACGGCGGCGAAGTGACGCTGACGCACCGGCCGTACCCGAGCGCGGGCGCCCTCTACAGCGTCCGGGTGCGACTGCTGGCCCTCAACGTGGCGGGGCTGGCTCAGGGGACGTACCACTGCGTGCCCGAGCGCAGGGCGCTGGTGCGGATCGGGGACGCGCCCGGGGTGGACGCGGTCAAGGCGCTGTCCTCGTACCTGTCGCTCCCGGCGGACGCGCCGGAGGGCGTGGGGATCGACGAGGTACCGGCGCTGCTCGCCGTCTACCTGGACCTGGGCCTGCTGCGGCGCCGATACGGCCTGCGGGCGCTGCGCCTCGGCCTGCTGGAGGCCGGGCACCTGACGCAGACCCTGGAGCTGACGGCGGGGGCGTTCGGCCTGTCGACCCTGCCCCTGGGCGGCCTCAACGACGACCTGGCCCACGAACTGCTCGGCCTGGACGACCTGGAGGAGCCGGTGCAGTACCTGCTGCCGCTGGGGAGGGGGCGGTAGCGGCGCGGGACCGTCCGGCCAGGCCCGGGGAAGCCCCCGGCCTGGCGCCCGAAGTGACGCTCCCTCACCACGCCAGACCCACATGGCCCCCTCCAAGTGGCCGACCCCGTGCGGCTGGCCAAGCGTGAGGCGCATGAACACTCGCATCATGCGCGCCGCGGTCTCCGCCGCCGCCCTGTCCGCCGTCCTGTTCGCGCCCGCCGTCGCCCACGCGGCCGACGCGCCCGTCAAGCCGTCCCCCTGCTGCACCCAGCAGACCGAGCGCCTGCTCAAGGCGGAGTCCGCCGCGGAGCGGCTCAAGAGCGTCAACGAGGACGCCGCCGTGAAGGCGGCCGTGAAGAAGAGCAACCAGGCCGACGGCGACTGGCAGGACGCCCGGCTCGCCGTCGAGGTGGCCCTGGACAACGGAGTCGGTGGTTCCGAGCTCGCCGCGCTGAAGGCCCAGGAGAAGCGGGCGGGCGACGCGCTGGACAAGGCGTACGCCGAGGAGCGCGCCGCGCGGGAGAAGGCGGCCAAGCCGCACGCCGCGGCGAAGAAGGAGCGCGACAACGCCGAGCGCGCCCTGAAGGCGTGCCTCAAGCGCCACCGCTGAGTCCGGGCCGTACACGGGTGGGCCCCGCCCCCGGGAAGGAAGGGGCGGGGCCACCGGTCGGTGCCCGTGGCGGGTCAGTTCAGGGTGAGGTCGTCGCCGTAGACGGCGGCCTGCCCGTACCAGCCGTGCAGGTACACGGTGACGCTGCCGGAGGCGCCCGTGGTGAACGGGACCGTCAGCTTGGTCCAGCCGGTCGCGGAGGTCCAGGTGCTGGCGCTGGCGCCGCCGCGCACGCCGAGGTAGGCGTACGGGCCCTGCACCCAACCGCTGAGCGTGTAGGCGGTGTTGGGCTTGAGCGTGACCGCCTGGGCGCACTCCCCCGCGTCCGACGCCGTGGGCGCGGTCTTGAGGGCGTGGGTGCCGCCGTGGGCGGGTGTGGCGACGACGGCCGCGCCCGGTGCGCAGGCCCAGGGGGTCAGCGAGCCGGACTCGAAGTCGCCGTTGGCGAGGGTGGTGGTGCCGCCGGTGCCGGTGACCGTCAGGGCGTAGGTGGCGGTGCGGGTCAGGGTGCCCGCCTTGCCGGTGACCGTGAGGGGGTAACTGCCGGGGGCGGTGGTGGCGGCGACGTCCACCTTGAGCTGGGCGGTGGCGCCGGCCTGGACGGACGCGGGGGTGACGGTGGCGGTCACGCCGGCCGGTGCGCCGGTGACCGACAGGGCGACGGTCTGGGCGGTGCCGCTGGTGACCTTGGTGGCGACGTTCGCGGTGAGGGAGGCGCCGGGGGCCGTGGAGCCCGCGGCCGGGCTGAGGGCGACGCTGTAGTCGTCGGTGGGCGGCGGGGTGGTGCCGGACGAGAACGGTGCGAAGGTGTGCGTGAAGTACCAGGTGTCCTGGGCGATCCCGGAGCAGGAGTCGGAGCCGCCGGTGCCGGGGCAGCCGCCGTTGTCGCGCTGGAGGGCCCAGAAGGACAGGGTGTTCAGGCCCTTGGAGACGGCCCAGTCGTAGACCGCGGGGGCGTCGGCCGTGGTGAACGTCTCGGCCGGTCCGTAGTCGTCGATGCCGGGCATCTCGGTGACGCCGACCATGCCCCACAGCTCGGCGTCCGTCTTGGTCGGGTACAGGCCCGCGAGCTGGTCGTGCAGACCGGTGGCGGCGGTCTTGGTGTCGTTGGCCATGTTGTGCGTGGCGCCGTCGTAGTAGTCGAACGTCATGATGTTGACGACGTCGACGCGGGCGCCCGCGGTCTTGGCGCTGCGCAGCACGGCGAGGCCGCTGCTGGCCAGGCCGCTGGTGGTGGTCGGCAGGGTGTACGAGAACTGCACCGAGCGGCCGTTGGCGGCGGCCCAGTCCTGGACCTTCTTGATGGCCTGGTTGCGGCGGTCGATGCCCGCCTTGTTGGTGAGGGAGTTGTCCTCGATGTCGAGGTCGATGCGGGGGACGTCGTAGGTGGTGATGACCTTCTCGAAGCCCGCCGCGATGGCGTCGACGTCGGTGCAGCTGTCGGCGAGTTCGGTGCCGCCGTTGTCGGCCGCGTAACCGCCGAAGGAGGGGATGACGTCCCCACCACGCGACCGGATGGTGGTGAAGTCGGCGCCGAACACACCGGAGCTGACGGGCTGTGAGGTGCTGCCGTTCCAGTAGGGGGTGCAGGACCCCTTCTTCTCGGTCTGCAGGAACGCCATGGTGAGGTACTTCGCGCCGGAGGCCTGGGCGAGTGCCGCGGGGCTGTCGTTGTTGTAGGCCTCGAAGTACGGGGCGAAGACGTGCGGCGGCAGCGGGGTGGCGGCGGCCTGGGCGGTGCCACCGCCGACGAGCGCGAGGCCCGCGGTGGCGACGACGGTGGTGACCGCGCCGAGCAGTGCGCTCAGCGGTCTGAAGCGAGGCATGACGGCTCCGTGGTGGAAGGTGTACGGATCGCGCGGGCCCGCACCCCGGCGGGTGCGGCCGAGGGGCAGCACCATGATTGGTCTGGACCAAAGGAGCGTCAAGGGAGGGGAGTTGGGCTTTGCCAGCCCCTTACGCGCCCATCGCCCGCACCTGACCGTCCGGGACGCCCGCCGACCGCGGTCAGGTGGCTGAATCCGGGGCGCGTACGGGAACGGGTGGGGGCGCTTCCTGGGGCTCCTTGTCCACGACCTCGAACACGGCGAGCTTTTCGGCCACTTGGGGAAGCGGGGCCTGTGGGCGGTGCCCACGCGGCCCCAGCCTCGCCACAGCCGGGCACCCCCAGCCCCTCCGGAGCCGGTTCACCCCTGTTACCGGCCCCTCCGGTGCCGGTTCACCCCGTCTTTCCAGCCCCTCCGGCGTTTAAGGAGCGGGGGTCTGGGGGCTGGCCCCCAGAACTGCGCCCTCAACCGCCGGAGGCTTTCGGGAAGGGGCGGGGTGGGGTACGCGCCTTGGGCCTCGCCCACGAGAACCCGAGCGCACCCGGGGTGCGGGCCCGGGAAGTCCCCTACCCCACCCCTTCCCGAAGTTCCAGACTGACAAGTCAGGAGCGCTCGGGCCATGGTCGCATCGTCGCAGGTCAACGTGGTAAAGAACTCTCCGTTCCCCCTTACCGGTATGGGAGGAGACCTTTCAACCGCACTGACCACGACCGTTACGACCCTCCGCGGGGTGGACTGTCTGCGCCTGTCCGTCCGCACTGACGAGACGACCAGCCCCGAGCGGCAGCGCGAGGCGAACGCGCGCGTCTCGGCAGCCCTCGGGATCAGCTTCGGCGAGGGCGAGCAGTACCGCGAAGCGGTGGACCTCGGGGTGTCGGCATCCAAGATCGGACCGTTCGACCGCCCGCAGCTCGGCGCGTGGCTCGCCCGTCCCGACGAGTTCGATGCGCTCGTATGGTGGCGGTTCGACCGTGCCATCCGGTCCATGAGCGACATGCACGAGCTTGCGAAGTGGGCCCGCGAGCACCGGAAGATGCTGATCTTCGCCGAGGGCATCGGCGGGGGCGGCATGCTCGTGTTCGACTTCCGCAACCCCATGGACCCCATGAGCGAACTCATGATGATGATGTTCGCGTTCGCCGCTCAGGTGGAGTCCCAGAGCATTACGGACCGAGTGACCGGCGCTCAGGCTGCCATGCGCAAGATGCCGCTTCGGTGGCGCGGGGGCGGTAAGCCCGCATACGGCTACCTGCCCGCCCCCATGCCGCGGGAACTCGGCGGAGCCGGCTGGACGCTCGTCCCCGACCCCGTGGCCGTGGGAGTCATCAAGCGGATACTCGCCGCTCTGGTCGCCGGTCTGTCCCCGCTGACGATCGCCCGGCAGCTCAACACGGACGGAGTGCCGTCCCCGTCGGCGCACTGGGCACAGCACAAGGCCCGACAGAAGGGCGAGGAGTACACCGCGCACACCACGGCCAAGCGTGCCCGCCCCGCACAGTGGCGGGACAAGACCGTCATCCGACTGCTGACCAGCCCCGCACCGCTCGGCTGGAAGCAGCACCAAGGCAAGCCCGTCCGCGACGACCAGGGCGCCCCCGTCCTCGCCGCAGCAACCCCGATCCTGACCCGCGAGGAGTTCGACCAGGCCGCCGTTCTGCTCACCCCCAAGCTCGTCGCCGCACGGCCCCCGGAGCGTCCCGACTCGGGTGCGCTGCTGCTGCGCGTCGCCCACTGCGCGGGCTGCAAGTCCCGCATGTACCTGAACAAGGGCTACTACGTCTGCTCGTCCTACAAGTACGGGCACACCTGCCCCGCGGCAAGCAGCGTCCGCGCCGACTGGATAGACCAGCACATCACCGCGGAGGTACTGCGCATGGCGGGGCCGGTCGAGATCACGCGCGTCACGGAGATTCCCGGGTACGACCCCGCACCGGAGATCGCGGCGACCGTGGCAGAAATGGAGGAGCACGACGAGCAGCGAGGGCGCCGAAAGTCCGCGGCGGGCATGGCCGCATGGCAGCGCCGCGCGGACGCGCTCGAAGCACGCTTGGCCGAACTGGAGACACGGGAGAAGACCGAGCCGCGCCGCGAGGCGGTGTCCACGGGCCGCACCTACGCCGACGACTGGAACGCAGCCGACACCATCGGCAGGCGCACGATGCTGGTGGACATGGGCGCCCGACTCGAAGTGCGACGGGCCACCACCCGCGGCAGGCAACGCGCGCTCGACCTGTCGCGAGTCGCGTTCTCCATCACGGGAGACCTTGACCCCGCCATCGAGGAAGCCGTGACGGTCGCCGACGACGTTGCGGACGAGTCCCGGCCCACAGTGCTGCCCACCATCGGAGCAAAGGCACACCGCACCCTGATAGCCGCTTAGCACACCGCCACCGTCCCCGGGCGCTCTTTGGCTCCCGGGGTATTCGGCGTGTTCCCCGGCGGATACGCTCGCCCTATCCCGCGCCGACCAGGAGTGTGCGGAACAGGGGCGGCGCATCCAGGACCAGTCCGAGAATGCAGTACACCCGCCCCGACCAGCCCCGGCAGCCCCCACGACCGCCGGGGCCTACTCATGTCCGCGGCAGCGTCTCCACAGCTTCGACGACCGACAGCAGGGCGAGGCGGTGTCAGAGTGACGGTTCCAACCCACTTTTTAGAACACGTAGAAAAAATATAGAAGAAGAGAGAACGGGTCACCGTTCGGCACTCTGTCACACCGCCCGGGAATCCTCTGCACCCCCTAGTGATCGAGGGAGGACAGCAGCCAACCGGCGCCAAGCCACCTGGAATTGTCTGCTCCCCCTTACTAGTGAGAGCGGGACTACCGCGCACCCACCCAACGGGGGAAACCGGCGGACCGAGTGCCCGCGCTCTCAGCAGCGTTGCCCGTGCACCACGCACCCCGCGTTACCGGGATGGCCGCAGGGGTCGTGAGGCAACGCGCGGGGACCACACCGCCCATGAGTAACCGCACTCTCCGGAGCGCGCCGAAAGGGGTCGCAAGCGCGTGTGGTCCCCACGGTGTCCGGACCGGCCCCGAGCTGGCGAGGACGAGCAGCCCGCCTAGCCCAACGGCAGAGGCACGCGGCTTAGGGCCAATACCGGTGACTTTAGGTGGTGTTGGTCGTTGGGTGTGGTGTGCCGAGGCCTGGACAGGTGAAGTCGTCGGGTGGCCGGTTGTCGGACCGGATCGCTCTGGATGTGCTGACGCGGGTGTTCCCGCCTGAGCTGGTGGATGAGGTGGTGGAGGAGTGCGGGGTCAGGGAACAGCGCTCGAGGCTGTTACCGGCCCGGGTGGTGGTGTATTTCGTGCTGGCGATGTGCTTGTTCTCCGGCCAGGGCTATGAAGAAGTGGCCCGGCTGCTGACGCAGGGCCTGGATCGGGTCAGCCGGTGGGAGAGGCCGTGGCAGGTCCCTACCACCGCGGCGATCGGCCGTGCTCGTCGGCGTGTGGGGCCGCAGCCGCTGAAAACGCTCTTCGAGCGGGTCTGCCGTC
>NZ_JBEOYE010000074.1:0-45892 GCF_040296945.1 Streptomyces sp. NPDC001941
CGCCCCGACACGGCGTTCAACGAGGCCGGGTTCGACTCGCTGACCTCGGTGGAGCTGCGCAACCGGCTGCGCGAGGCCACCGGCCTCAAGCTGCCCGCCACGCTGATCTTCGACTACCCCACCCCGCAGGCCCTCGCGGGCTTCCTGCGCGAGGAGTTCGGCGACACCGCCGCGTCCGGCGCGACGGTGGTCCCGGCGGCCGTCGCCGCCGACCCGGACGAGCCGATCGCCGTCGTCGGCATGGCCTGCCGCCTGCCCGGCGGGGTGACGGGGCCCGACTCCCTGTGGGAGCTGGTCTCCCGGGGCCGCGAGGGCATGTCCGACTTCCCCGGCGACCGGGGCTGGGACCTGGAGGGGCTGTTCGACGACGACCCGGACAGCGTGGGCACCTCGTACGCCACCCAGGGCGGCTTCGTGCGCGACGCGGGCCGCTTCGACGCCGCGTTCTTCGGCATCTCGCCGCGCGAGGCGCTGGCGATGGACCCGCAGCAGCGGCTGCTCCTTGAGACCTCCTGGGAGGCCCTGGAGAGCGCCGGTGTCGACCCCAACTCCCTGAAGGGCAAGGACGTCGGCGTCTTCTCCGGCGTCTCCAACCAGGGCTACGGCGCCGGGGTGGACGCCCCCGAACTGGAGGGCTTCGCGAGCACCGGCACCGCGTCGAGCGTCGCCTCGGGCCGCATCAGCTACGTCTTCGGCCTCGAAGGCCCCGCCGTCACCGTGGACACCGCCTGCTCCTCCTCGCTCGTGGCCATGCACCTGGCCGCGCAGTCGCTGCGCACCGGTGAGTGCTCGATGGCCCTGGCCGGCGGCGTGACGGTGATGGCGACCCCGGTCAGCTTCGTGGAGTTCTCCCGCCAGCGCGGCCTGGCCGGCGACGGCCGCTGCAAGGCGTACGCGGACGGCGCGGACGGCACCGGCTGGTCCGAGGGCGTCGGCCTGGTGGTCCTGGAGCGCCTGTCGGTGGCCCGCGAACGCGGCCACCAGGTCCTCGCCGTGCTCAAGGGCTCGGCGGTCAACCAGGACGGCGCGTCCAACGGCCTGACCGCCCCCAACGGCCCGTCCCAGCAGCGGGTCATCCGCAAGGCCCTCGCCAACGCCGGGATCACCCCGGCCGACGTGGACGTCGTCGAGGGCCACGGCACGGGCACTGCCCTCGGCGACCCGATCGAGGCGCAAGCCCTGCTCGCCACCTACGGCAAGGGCCGCGACCCCGAGAAGCCGCTCTGGCTGGGCTCGTTGAAGTCCAACATCGGCCACGCACAGGCCGCCGCCGGTGTCGCCAGCGTCATCAAGATGGTCCAGGCACTGCGCCACGGCGTACTGCCCCCGACCCTGCACGTGGACGCGCCCTCCTCCCAGGTGGACTGGTCCACCGGCGCCGTGGAACTGCTCACCGAGACGCGGGACTGGCCGCGCGACGGCCGTCCGCGCCGCGCCGGCGTCTCCTCGTTCGGCATCAGCGGCACCAACGCCCACCTGATCCTCGAAGAAGCCCCGGCCGAACGCGTCCGGCGCACCCCGGCCCCGACGGGACCGCTGCCGCTGGTCGTGTCGGCGCGCGGCGCCGAGGCCCTGAAGGGCCAGGCCGAACGCCTCGCCGCGCACGCGGAGGAGGGCGACGGCGCCCCGCTGACCGACATCGCGGGCGCCCTGGTCTCCCGGCGCGCCCTGCACGGCGACCGCGCGGTGGTCGTGGCCGGCACCCACGAGGAAGCGGTCGCCGGACTGCGGGCGCTGGCCCGCGGCGAGAGCGCACCCTCCCTGGTCACCGGCAAGGTCGGCGTCTCGGGCGGACCGGGCAAGGTGGTGTGGGTGTTCCCGGGCCAGGGCTCGCAGTGGGCGGGCATGGGCCGTGAACTGCTCGACTCTTCCCCGGTGTTCGCGGAGCGGATCGCGGAGTGCGCGGCGGCTCTCGAACCGTACGTGGACTGGTCGCTGATCGACGTCCTGCGCGGTGACGCGGAGCCCGAACTCCTCGACCGTGTCGACGTGTTGCAGCCCGCGAGCTTCGCCGTGATGGTCGGTCTGGCGGCCGTCTGGTCGTCGGTGGGTGTGCTGCCGGATGCAGTGGTGGGTCACTCGCAGGGCGAGATCGCGGCTGCCTGCGTGTCCGGTGCGCTGTCGCTGGAGGACGCGGCGCGTGTCGTTGCCTTGCGCAGCCAGGCGATCCGGGACCGTCTCGCGGGTCGTGGCGGCATGGCGTCGGTCGCGCTGACCGAGGCGGACGCCGTTGCCCTTCTGGAGCGCTGGGCGGGCAGGGTCGAGGTCGCTGCCGTCAACGGCCCCTCGTCGGTCGTCGTGGCGGGTGACGCCGAGGCGTTGGACGAGGCGCTGGCGGCCCTGGAGTCCGAGGGCGTACGGGTCCGCCGCGTCGCGGTCGACTACGCCTCCCACACCCGCCACGTGGAGGACATCGAGGACGCCCTGGCCGAAGCCCTCGCGGGCATCAGCGCGCAGGTGCCGCTCATGGCGTTCTACTCCACCGTCACCGGCGGCTGGGTCACCGATCCCGGTGTCCTGGACGGGAGTTACTGGTACCGCAACCTGCGCGGACAGGTCGGCTTCGGCCCCGCGGTCGCCGAGCTCATCCGCCAGGGCCACGGCGTCTTCGTCGAGGTGAGCGCCCACCCGGTGCTCGTCCAGCCGGTCTCCGAGACCGCCTTCGACCGCGGTGCGGACGTCCTGACCACCGGGTCCCTGCGCCGTGACGAGGGCGGTACGGGCCGCCTGCTCGCGTCGATGGCCGAGCTGTTCGTGCGCGGCGTCCCCGTGGACTGGACGGGCACCCTGCCCGCCGGTGCCACCGGACAGGGCGTGGACCTGCCGACGTACGCCTTCGACCACCAGCACTACTGGCTGACGTCCGCACGGGCGGCCACCGACGCGACCTCGCTGGGTCTCGCCGGGACCGACCACCCGCTGCTCGGGGCCGTCGTCGAACTGCCCCAGTCCGACGGCCTGGTGGCCTCCGCGCGACTGTCGCTGAAGTCGCACCCCTGGCTCGCCGACCACCGGGTCGGCGGCGTGGTGCTCGTCCCGGGCACCGGCCTGGTGGAGCTGGCCGTGCGCGCCGGTGACGAGGCCGGGTGCGGGGTCCTGGAGGAGCTGGTGATCGAGGCGCCGCTGGTGGTGCCCGAGCAGGGCGGCGTACGGGTGCAGGTCGCGGTCGGCGGGCCCGACGCGAACGGCTCGCGCACCGTCGAGGTGTTCTCGCGCCGCGAGGACGCGGAAGGGCCCGGCGGCGCCGACGCCTGGACCCGCCACGCCAGCGGCATGCTCACCACCGAGGCCCAACCGGGCGCCGGGGCGGCGGAGTTCGACTTCACGGCCTGGCCCCCGGCCGGGGCCGAGCAGGTGGACGTCGCGGGCGGCTACGACCTGCTCGCCGAGGTCGGCTACGGCTACGGACCGGCCTTCCGGGGCGTGCGCGCCCTGTGGCGGCGCGGTGACGAGGTCTTCGCCGAGGTGGCCCTGGACGAGGCGCACCGCCAGGGGGCTGCCGGGTTCGGCATCCACCCGGCGCTGCTCGACGCGGCCCTGCACTCGCCGCTGCTCCAGATCGCGGGTGGCCCCGCCCCGGAGGGAAGTGCCGGATCGGCGTCCGGAGCACCGGAGTTGAGGCTGCCGTTCGCCTGGAACGGTCTGGTCCTGCACGCCGCGGGCGCCTCGGCGCTGCGCGTGCGCATCGCGCGCCCCGAGCGGGACGCGCTGTCGCTGGCCGCGGCGGACGAGACCGGCGCCCTGGTGGTGTCCATGGACTCGCTGACCTCCCGCGTGGTCTCGGCCAAGCAGCTGGACACCGCGTCGGGCGCCCCGCGCCACGACGCGCTGTTCCGGGTCGAGTGGACGGCCCTGCCCGCACCGCGGCCGGCCGAGCCGTCGTGGGCGTACGTGGGCGGCGCGGAGGACGTGGCGACCCTGGCCGACGACGTGGAGTCGGGCCTGGTGGCCGCCCCGTCCCTGGCGGTCCTGGAGGCCGTCGGCGGTGACGGCGAGGGTGCGGTGCTCGACCTGACCGTCCGCGTCCTGGAGGCCGTGCAGTGCTGGCTGGACGGACCGGGCCTGGAGGAGTCGCGGCTCGCCGTGGTGACCCGGGGCGCGGTGCCCGCGGGCGACGGCGGGGTCACCGATCCGGCGGGTGCGGCGGTGTGGGGCCTGGTGCGGGCCGCGCAGGCGGAGAACCCGGACCGGATCGTGCTCCTCGACACCGACCCGGCGGCCCTCGTCGAGGGCGCGGACCTGGTGCCGCTGCTGGGCGCGGCGCTGGGGACGGGCGAGCCGCAGGTCGCGGTGCGCGGGACGGAGTTCTCGGCCCCCCGCCTGGTCCGTGACGCGTCCAGGGCGCCCGCCGCCCCGGAGGCGTTCGGCACCGACGGCACGGTGCTGGTCTCGGGCGCGGGTTCGCTCGGTGCGCTGGCGGCGCGGCACCTGGTCGCGCGGCACGGCGTGCGGAGCCTGGTCCTGGCCAGCCGTCGGGGCCCGGACGCGGAGGGCGTGGCCGAGCTGGTCACCGAACTCGCCGCGCAGGGAGCCCAGGTGAGCGCCGTGGCCTGCGACCTGTCCGACCGCGAGCAGGTCGCCGCGCTCCTGGCCTCCGTACCGGCCGACCGTCCGCTGCGCGGCGTGGTCCACACCGCAGGTGTGACCGACGACGGTGTCATCGGGATGCTCACCCCGGAGCGGCTGGCGAAGGTGTTCGCGCCGAAGGTCGACGCCGTACGCCACCTGGACGAGCTGACGCGCGGCCTTGAGCTGGACGCTTTCGTGGTCTACTCCTCGGTCTCGGCGGTCTTCATGGGCGCGGGCAGCGGCAGTTACGCGGCGGCCAACGCCTATCTGGACGGTCTGATGGCCCGGCGCAGGGCGGCCGGACTCCCCGGCCTCTCGCTCGCCTGGGGCCTGTGGGACCAGGCGGGCGGCGGCATGGCCGCCGGGACCGACGAGATCGTCAAGGAGCGCATGAACCGCCGCGGCGGCCTCCAGGCGATCACGCCGGCCGAGGGCATGGCGCTGTTCGACGCGGCGCTCGCCTCCGGCCTGGCCCAGCTGGTGCCCGCCAAGCTCGACCTGCGCGCGCTGCGCACCCGGTCGGCGGGCGGCGCGGTGCCCGCGATGCTGCGCGGCCTGGTCCGCACGGGCCGCCAGCAGGCCGGTGCGGCCGGCGAGGCCGAGCAGGGCAGGCCGCTGTCCGAGCGGCTGGCGGGCCTGTCGGCCGCCGCGCGCGAGAAGGTGCTGCTCGACCTGGTGCGGGCCCAGATCGCCGCGGTGCTCGGCCACGACGCCTCGTACCGCATCGACGCGGACCAGGGCCTCTTCGAGGTCGGCTTCGACTCGCTGACCTCGATCGAGCTGCGCAACCGGCTGCGCGACCGCACCGGGACGAAGCTCTCGCCGAACCTGGTCTTCGACTACCCGACCGCCGGCATGCTCGCCGCCCACCTGCACGAGCTGCTGGTCGGCGAGGAGGCGGCACGTCCCGTGGCCGTCTCCGTCTGATCCGTCCGACCGCCCGACCGTCCGGCCGGACCGCGTGCGGCGCCCCACCCCGGGGCGCCGCCGCGACCGCGCCGCCCGTCAGACGA
Source organism: Streptomyces sp. NPDC001941 (assembly GCF_040296945.1). Classification (NCBI taxonomy): domain Bacteria; kingdom Bacillati; phylum Actinomycetota; class Actinomycetes; order Kitasatosporales; family Streptomycetaceae; genus Streptomyces; species Streptomyces sp. NPDC001941. The sequence goes on from NZ_JBEOYE010000074.1 coordinate 5,583, forward strand.
CTCCGTGCAGCGGCTCCGAGAAGCGACCCAGCGAAGCGACCCCGTGAAGGAAGGCGACGACCCGTGTTCGACGTGGACAGGTACCTGGAGCGCATCGGCTGCGCCGGAGAGAAGGGGGTGGACCTCGCGACGCTGCGCCTGCTGCACAAGAACCACCTGATGGCGATCCCGTACAACGGCGCCACCCAGGACTTTGCGGACGGCGGTCCGCACCTGGTGGACCTCGACGAGGACGCGACCTTCGAGGCGAGCATCGCCGAGGGCCGCGGCGGCACCTGCTTCCAGCTCAACCGCCTCTTCCACCGCCTGCTCGGCGAACTCGGCTACGACGTCACGCTGCTGGCCGCGAGCACCGCCGAGGGCTGGGAGGCGTCCGGCATCGAGGTGGAGCACATGTTCTGCAAGGTGTCCCTGGACGGGCGGGACTGGCTCGTCGACGTCGGCTACCCCGGCCCCTCCTACGTCGAGCCGCTGCTGGTCTCCGACGCCGTGCAGAGCCAGTACGGCTCGCAGTTCCGGCTGGTCGACCGGGGGTCGAGGACCGCTCTACAGCGGCGCGGCAGGATCACTCGGTGGAACGTGGTCTACACCTTCACGACGACCCCCCGGGAGTGGAGCGACTGGAAGGACATGGAGGACTTCCTCGTCCGCGAGATCGCGGCCGACACCGGTCCGCAGGACGGCACCAAGATCCTCTGCGGCCGGACCCTCGACGACGGCCAGGTCGTCCTCAAGGGGCGCCGCCACCTGACGGTGCGCGACGGCCGCGAGGAGGTCCGCACCGTCACGGACGACGCCGAGCACGAGCGGCTGGTCGCCGACCTGCTCACCGGCGCCCCCCGCTGACCCCCTCCGAACCCCGTCCGACCACCGTCCCCGGACGACAGCTCCTCCGGCCCCACACGGGCGGGGCCCAGGGCCCCGGCACCCCATCCGGCCGGACACACCCCACGCACGTGGCCTCAGCAGCCCACAGCAGCCCCCAGAAAGGGAGAACCATGGCGAAGGAAACAGCCGATGTGGTCGTGATCGGCGCGGGCCCGGCCGGGTCGGTCAGCGCCTACATGCTCGCGAAGCAGGGGCACAAGGTGGTGCTCCTGGAGAAGGAGCGCGACCCGCGGTTCCACATCGGCGAGTCCCTCCTGCCGTACATGATGGGCCTGTTCGAGCGGATCGGCCTGCGCGACGTGGTGGCCTCCCAGGACTACGTGCCGAAGTTCGGCGGCGAGTTCATCGACCCGACCGAGAAGAAGTTCTTCGAGGGCGTCTTCCGCGCGGACTTCACCAAGCAGGGCACCGGCCGCCACGACAACGCCTTCCAGGTGGAGCGGGCCCGCTTCGACCGCCTCCTGGCCGAGCAGGCCGCCGCCGCGGGTGCCCGCACCGTCTTCGGCGCCAACGTCGGCGAGCTGCTGATGGAGGGCGACCGCATGGTCGGCGTCCGCTACGAGCACGACGGCGAGCAGCACGAGGTCCGCTCCTCGTACGTGATCGACGCCAGCGGCCGGCACGGCAAGATCGCCAACCGCTTCGGGCTGCGCAAGACCCTGGAGAAGCTGCGCATGGTCGCGGTCTTCCGCCACTACAGCGGCCTCGACGAGAGCAACAACCTCGGCATCGAGGGCGACATCCAGGTCGGCGCCCACGACGACGGCTGGGTCTGGGCGATCCCGCTGTCCAAGGACGCCATCAGCGTCGGCACGGTCATGCCGCGCGACGTGCTGCGCGCCTCCACGCCCGAGCAGCGCTTCGAGGAGCACGTGGCGCGCATCCCGCGCATCGTCTCCCGGCTCAAGGGCACCACCCCGACGATGGACCTCAAGGTCGAGACCGACTACTGCTACCACACCGACACGGTCACCGGCCCCGGCTGGCTGATGGTCGGCGACGCCGGCTGCTTCGGCGACCCGATGTTCTCCGGCGGCGTCCTGGTCGCCTCCTCCACCGCCGTGCGCGCCGCGGAGACGCTCGGCGAGCTGCTGGCCGACCCGACGCAGGAGGAGCGTCTCCTGGAGCGCTACTCCAACTACTTCAAGACCGGCTACGACACCTACATCCGGCTCATCCACGCCTACTACGACGGCGAGCTGGTCGCCATGGCCGCCGACGCGGCCCGCTCCACCGACCGCGACACCCTGGAGCGCTACCTGGTCCGCCTGATCGGCGGCGACTTCTGGAGCGAGCACAACTCGGTGGCCATGGAGATGCGCCGCCGCAAGGAGTGGGACACCTTCGAGCCGTTCACCCGGGTCTACGGCTGCCCCGCCTACCCGCACCTGGACGAGGTCGACCGCAAGGAGCGTTCCGAGTCCCGCGTCCTGCGCGTGACGGCCGGCCGGTAGGCAGTCATGGCATCCGTTCCCCTGCGCCTGAAGGACCACGCGTACGACGTGCTGATCGGCCCCGGCGTGCGCCACCGCCTCGCCGACACCGTCCGCCGCCTGGGCGCCGCGCGGGCCGTCGTCGTGTCGGCACGCCCGGCGGAATGGGTGCCCGACACCGGGGTGGAGACGCTGCTGCTGCCCGCCCGCGACGGGGAGGAGGACAAGACCCTCGCCACCGTCGAGGCGCTGTGCGGCGCGTTCGTCCGCTCCGGGCTCACCAGGAACGACGTCGTCGTCTCCTGCGGCGGCGGGACGACCACCGACGTGGTCGGCCTCGCCGCCGCCCTCTACCACCGCGGCGTCCCCGTGGTGCACCTGCCCACCTCGCTGCTCGCCCAGGTGGACGCCAGCGTCGGCGGGAAGACCGCGGTGAACCTGCCGCACGGCAAGAACCTCGTCGGCGCGTACTGGCAGCCCAGCGCCGTCCTGTGCGACACCGACTACCTCTCCACCCTGCCCGCGCGCGAACTGCGCAACGGCTACGGCGAGATCGCCCGCTGCCACTTCATCGGCGCCCCCGACCTGCGCGGGCTGCCGCTGGAGCGGCAGATCGAGGCCAGCGTGCGGCTCAAGGCCCGGGTGGTCGAGGCCGACGAGCGGGACGCGGGGCCGCGGCACGTCCTCAACTACGGCCACACCCTGGGCCACGCCCTGGAGCGGGCCACCGACTACGCCCTGCGCCACGGCGAGGGCGTCGCCGTCGGCACCGTCTTCGCCGGCCGGCTCGCCGCCGCCCTCGGGCGCGTCGACGCGGCCAGGGCGGCCGAGCACGAGGACGTGGTGCGCTCCTACGGACTGCCGGCGGCGCTGCCCGAGGGCGTCGGCACCCGGGAGCTGGTGCGGCTGATGCGGCACGACAAGAAGGCCCTGGACGGACTCGCGTTCGTCCTCGACGGTCCCGGCGGCGCCGCCCTGGTCGGCGACGTGCCCGAGGACGTGGTCGCCCGGGTCCTGGACGCGATGGACCGCCGCCCGCTGGCGGAGCTCGTCGCACCCGGACCGGCCGCCGTCGCCTCGGCGGGAGCGGCACAGGAGAGGGCGCGATGACCGCGCCGACGGCCGGGCGCGGCACGGCGGAGGGCGCGCCTGCCGTCCCCGCCATCCAGGGCACCACCCGGCTCTACGCCGTCCTGGGCGACCCCGTCGCCCAGGTGCAGGCCCCCGCCCTGATGAACCCCGTCCTCGCCGGACTCGGCATCGACGCGGTCGTCGTCCCGGTGCACGCGCGGCCGGAGGACCTGGAGCCGGTGGTGCGCGGACTCCAGCGGATCGTGAACCTCGACGGGATGTTCGTCACCGTGCCGCACAAGGCGGCGGTCCGGCGCCTCGCCGACTGGTGCTCCGCCAGCGTCGACATCGTCGGCAGCGCAAACGTGCTGCGCCGCGAGGCCGACGGCCGGTGGCACGCGGAGAACTTCGACGGCTCCGGCTTCGTCACCGGCCTGGTCGGGGCCGGTCACGATCTCAGGGGCCGCCGCGTGGTCCTCGTCGGCACCGGGGGCGCGGGCAGCGCCGTCGCCGCCGCGATCCTCGCCGCCGGGGCCGACCGGCTCGGCCTGTACGACACCGACACCGCCAGGCTCACCGCGCTGGCCGCCCGCCTGGACGCGTACTGGCCCGGCCGGGTCGACGCCCTGGACGGCCCGCGCCCCGACGGCGCCGACCTCGTGGTCAACGCCACGCCGCTCGGGCTGCGCCCCGACGACCCGCTGCCCTTCCCGCTCCAGGGCCTCGCACCGCACTGCGTGGTCGCCGACATCGTCATGAAGCCCCGCGAGACGCGGCTGCTGCGGGAGGCGGCCGCCCGGGGCCACCGGATCCACCACGGCATCCACATGCTGGAGGGCCAACTGGCCTCCTACCGCGCCTTCTTCGGGCTGCGCTGAGATCCCGCCCGCCGACCCCGTCCCACCCACCCACAGGTCTTTGGAGAATCATGAACGTGCGACCGGCGCCGGAGTACCCCACGTGGCCCCAGTACGACGCGACCGAGCGCGACGGCCTCGTCCGCGCCCTGGAGCAGGGCCAGTGGTGGCGCATGGGCGGCAGCGAAGTCGACTCCTTCGAGCAGGAGTTCGCCGACTTCCACGGCGCCCCCCACGCGCTCGCCGTCACCAACGGCACCCACGCCCTCGAACTCGCCCTGCAGGTCCTCGGCGTGGGCCCGGGCTCCGAGGTCATCGTCCCCGCCTTCACCTTCATCTCCTCCTCGCAGGCCGCCCAGCGCCTGGGCGCCGTCGCGGTGCCGGTCGACGTCGACCCGTACACGTACAACATCGACGTGGCCGCCGTCCGCGCCGCCGTCACCGAGCGCACCGCGGCGATCATGCCCGTGCACATGGCCGGGTTCCTGGCCGACATGGACGCCCTGGGGGCGCTGTCCGCCGAGACGGGCATCCCGCTGGTCCAGGACGCCGCGCACGCGCACGCCGCGCGCTGGCGGGGCAAGCGCGTCGGCGAGCTCGGCTCGGTCGCCGCGTTCAGCTTCCAGAACGGCAAGCTGATGACCGCCGGGGAGGGCGGCGCGGTGCTCTTCCCCGACGCCGAGCTGCACGAGCACGCCTTCCTGCGCCACAGCTGCGGACGGCCGCGCACCGACCGGCACTACAAGCACCAGATCGCCGGCTCCAACCTGCGCCTCAACGAGTTCTCCGCCGCCGTCCTGCGGGCCCAACTGGGCCGCCTGGAAGGCCAGATCAGGACCCGGCAGGAGCGCTGGGCGCTGCTCGGCCCGCTCCTGGAGAAGATCGACGGCGTCGAGCCGCAGCGGCCCGACGAGCGCACCGACTTCCCCTCCCACTACATGGCGATGTTCCGCCTGCCCGGCATCACCGAAGAGGGCCGCAACGCCCTGGTGGACCGGCTCGTCGCCGCCGGCGTCCCCGCCTTCGCCGGCTTCCGCGCCATCTACCGCACCGACGCCTTCTGGGAGATGGGCGCGCCGGACGAGACGCCCGAGCAGATCGCCGAGCGCTGCCCGCACACCGAGGCCATCAGCAAGGACTGCGTCTGGCTGCACCACCGCACGCTGCTCGCCGACGAGGCGGCCGTCGAGCTGACGGCCGGGCACGTCGCGGACGCCGTGGCCGCCGCGTGAGCACCAGGACGGCCGTCGTCGGCCTCGGCTGGGCGGGGCGGGAGCTGTGGCTGCCCCGGCTGGCCCGGCACGCCGCCTTCGACGTGGTCGCCGCCGTCGACCCGGCCCCGGCGGCCCACCGGGCGGCGCCCGGCGTGCCGGTGCACCCGACGGTGGACGCGCTGGACCCCGACGCCGTCGACCTGGCCGTCGTCGCCGTCCCCAACCACCTGCACGCGCCGGTCGCCGCGGCGCTCCTGGCCAGGGGCGTGTCCGTCTTCCTGGAGAAGCCGGTCTGCCTCACCTCCGCCGAGGCGGAGGCCCTGGCCGCCGCCGAACGCGCGGGCGGCGCCGTGCTGCTCGCGGGCAGCGCCGCCCCGCACCGCTCCGACGTGGCTGCCCTGGCCCGCCTGGTGCCGGACCTCGGCGCCGTGCGGCACGCCGAGCTGTCGTGGGTACGGGCCCGGGGCGTCCCGCAGGCGGGCGGCTGGTTCACCCGGCGCGACCTGGCCGGCGGCGGCGTCCTCTTCGACCTCGGCTGGCACCTCTTCGACACCCTGGCCGCGCTGCTCGGCCCGGCCCGCTTCACCCAGGCGGTCGGCGCCACCTCCAGCGACTTCGTCACGGCCGGGACCTTCAGCGCGGCCTGGCGCGGGGACGACCCCGCCGCCGGGGACACCGGCGACGTGGAGGACACCGCGCGCGGCTTCTTCGTGCGCGAGGACGGCGTCTCGGTCTCCCTGGACGCGGGCTGGGCCTCGCACGAGGAGCACGACGTGACCCGGATCCGCGTCGTGGGCAGCGCGGGCACCGCCGAGCTGCGCTGCACCTTCGGGTTCAGCCCCAACCGCCCGCCCCGCCCCGAGCTGACCCTCACCCGCGAGGGCGCCACCACGTCCGTACCACTGCCCGACGCGCCGATCGGCAGCGAGTACGACCGCCAACTCGACTGTCTTTCCGTCCTGTTGGCGGACCCGGCGCAACGCGGCCGGGCGGTGGCCGAGGCCCGCGCGACGGTCCGGGCCATCGAGGACTTCTACGCGTCGGCCAGGACGGCACACCGGCGCCCCGCCGCACCCGCACCCGCCGCCGCGTAAGCACCGCGCACCCGAGCACCGCGCACCCGCGCGAGGGCACCAAGACCGGCCGCACAGGCACCAGTTCGCCCCGACAGGCACCGTTTCGCCCCGCACAGGCACCCACAAGCCAGCAGAAGTCACGACAGGAGAGGAACAACCCGGTGACCGCACCAGCTTTCACCCTCACCGACCACGCGGGCGCCCCCGGCGGCACGGCGACGGCCCTGCCCGTCCGGCGCGCCGTGATCTTCGACCTGGACGGCGTCCTGGTCGACAGCTTCGCGGTGATGTACGAGGCGTTCGCCGTCGCGTACAAGGAGGTCGTCGGCGACGGCCCCGCGCCGTTCGACGAGTACCGCCGCCACCTCGGGCGCTACTTCCCGGACATCATGCGGATCATGGACCTGCCGCTGGAGATGGAGGAGCCGTTCGTCCGCGAGAGCTACCGGCTCGCCTCCCAGGTGCCGGTCTTCGACGGCGTCCGGGAACTGCTCACCACCCTGCGGGTGCGCGGCTTCCGGCTGGCCGTGGCGACCGGCAAGAGCGGGCCGCGTGCCCGCTCGCTCCTGAACGAGCTGGGGCTGCTGCCCTTCTTCGACCACGTCATCGGCTCGGACGAGATCGCCCGCCCCAAGCCCGCCCCCGACATCGTCGAGCACGCCCTCGAACTGCTCGGCGTGCGGCCCGAGGAGGCCGTGATGGTCGGCGACGCGCCCACCGACATCGAGAGCGCCCGCGGCGCCGGGGTCGACTCGGCCGGAGCCCTGTGGGCCCTGTCCGACGCCGCCGAACTGCTGGCGTCCGACCCGGGTGTCATCCTCAGCCGCCCCGTCGAACTGCTCGCCCTGTGCCCCTCCGTGCCCGGTGACTGAGGTCCCGCGACCGCTGCGGCTCGGCATCGATATAGGCGGCACGAAAGTGGCGCTGCGGGCGGAGCAGGGCACGCACCCGGTCGCGGAGACGGCCTTCGCCTGGCACCCGCGCCGCAGCGCCGACCACGACCTGGCGCAACTCACGCTCCACGTCGATGAGTTGCGTACGAGGGTCGGCGCGCCGTTCACCGCCGTCGGCGTCGCCATGCCGGGCGCCGTCTCACCGGACGGCCGGGTCGTGGCCTGGCCCGGCCGCCCCGAGTGGGCCGGCACCGACCTGGGCGCCGCCCTGCGCGGCCTCTTCCCCGGGGCGCGGGTCGCCTGGGCCGACGACGGCGACCTCGGCGCCCTGGCCGAGGCCCGCGCCGCGCACCGCGACGACCTCCTCTACCTGGGGGTCGGCACGGGCGTGGGCGGCGGCCTCGTCCGCGACGGCGCGCTCTGCCCGGGCCCGGCCCGCGGCTCCTTCGAGATCGGCCACACGGTCGTCGCCCTGGACGGCCCGCGCTGCACCTGCGGCCGCCGGGGCTGCCTCCAGGCCCTCGCCTCAGGACCGGCCACGCTCGCCCACGCGGCCCGCCTGCGGGGGAGCGAGGTGGCCTTCGACGCGCTCGGCCCGGCCTGGCGCGAGGGGCTGCCGTGGGCCACGGGCGCGCTGCGCCGCGCCGCCCGGGCCCTGGCCGCCGCCGCGGTGGGCGTCCAGGAGATGTTCCACACCCGTCTGGTGGTGGTCGGCGGCGGCTTCGCGCACGGCATCCCGGAGCTGCACGTCCTGGTGGACGCGGAGCTGACGGACCTGACCCGGCCGGGCGTGCCCCGCCTGGAAGTGCGCGGGGCGGCCCTGGGCGGCCTGTCCTCGCTCGCGGGCGCGCTGGAGCTGGCGCGGACGCTGTAGTCCTCTGCGAGAACGGGAACGTGCGGGCCCGGACAGGCACAACTGCCTCTCCGGGCCCGCACGTTCACCCCTGTCTCACCTCTGTCTCACCCCGCGAGCCCCGCCAGCGCCGGGACGCCCGCCCCCAGTGCGGTGCGCAGGTCGTCGACCAGCGCGACGGTGTCGTCCGCGCCGTCCGCGGTGCCGAAGACGTGGTGGTCCGGGCGGACGAGCACCGCGGTCGCCCCGAGCCCGGCCAGGTAGGACCCGTAGAAGCCGTCCACGTCGACGACGTCCCCCGCTCCGTCCGCGTTGGCCGCGATCCGTACGACACGGGCGTCCAGGGCGTCGAGGAACGCCAGGCGCTCCCCGCCCAGCACCTGCTCCGGGTCCTGCGTCGTCAGCAGCACGAAACCGCGGCCCACCACGTCGTCGAACAGGCCCGTCGCGCCCGACGCGGTCACCCGCCCCTGTGGCACCACCGCACCCACCGCACCCGCCGCGCCCGTGGAGGACGCCCGCAGCAGCCCGGAGAGCAGCGGGCCCGCCGGCTCGGGACGCACCGGCTCCGTACGGCCCCGGCGGCCCGCGAGGACCGTGGCGTCGCGCTCCTCGGCGGCCTCCGGGTCCGTCACGCAGATCATCCGGCCCAGCTGCACCGACGACAGGATCGAGTCCTTGACGTGTCGGCGGCGCTCCTCGGCGTAGGTGTCCAGGAGCGCGTCGTCGGCCAGGCCGCGCAGCGCCAGGTCCAGCTTCCACGCCAGGTTCACCGCGTCCCGCACGCCCGAGCACATGCCCTGCCCCGCGAACGGCGGCATCAGGTGCGCGGCGTCACCGGCCAGCAGCACCCGCCCGGCGCGCCACTCGTCGGCCCAGGCCGCCCGGAAGATGTAGGTGGTGCTGCGCAGCAGGGTGGCGCTGTCCGGGGTCACGCCGTACGGCTTGAGCAGCCGCCACGCGGTCTCCTCGCGGTTCAGCTCGGCGCTGCTCTCGCCCGGCAGCCGCATGAACTCCCAGCGGCGGTGGCCGGGTCCGCTGCCGACCAGGGTGGTGGGCCGGGCCGGGTCGCAGATCTGCACGTTGGTGGGGGTGAACTCGCGCTCCTCGCGCAGCTCGACGTCGCACAGCAGCCACTCGTACGAGAAGCCGAGGTCGGTCATCGGCAGGTCCAGGCTCTCGCGCACGAAGCTGTTGGCGCCGTCGCAGCCCACCACCCAGCGCGCGGTCAGCGGCCGGGTGTCGCCGTCGGGGTCCTCCACGGTCAGCGTCGCCGACGCGTCGTCCTGGGCCAGGCCGACCACCCGGTGGCCGCGCAGCAGGGTGATCCCCGGCAGCTCGGCGGCCCGCTCGGCGACCAGCGCCTCCAGGGCGGGCTGGTGCACCGTGTTGACGTCCGGCCAGCCGTAGCGCCCCCGCTCGGAGAAGACGATGTCGAGCAGCGTCCGCCCCGAGGCGGTGCGCCACTGGTAGCCGTTGCCCGGCTCGGTGACGGTGCCGAGGCGGTCGCCGATGCCGGTGGCCGCGAGCAGCCGCGCGGTCTCCCCGTCGAAGCTGGTGGCCCGGGGCAGCACGTACGGCCTCGGCCGCCGTTCGAGCACGGTCACCCGGTGGCCGCGCTGGGCGAGCAGGACCGAGAGGACGGCACCGATGGGCCCGTTGCCGACGACGGCGACGTCGGTGTCCGTCGGGTGCTGGTGGGCGTGCGGGCGCAAGGTCGACATGGTGATCCCTACTCGCGAGGTGTCGGAGTGTCCGCGTTGCCGAGGGGGCGCGGAAGAGGAGGCGTACGTACGCGAGGACACGATGGCGGAGGCGTACCGCTGGCCGGGCCTCGTGGCAGCCCCGGACGTCCGGCGACACTAGCACCGGGCCCACGGCCGGGAGCCCGGGCTCAAGGCGTTCTCTACCAGGTCGGGGGATCCCGGCCCGCCCCTCGCGACCCTAGTGTCTGTAGCAGCCACGCACTTGGCGGGCGAGCGGCACGGACCCGCCCCCGCGACGCGGCCGGACCGCGCAGCCCCTGGCGACGCGGCCGGTCCGCGCCGGGACGTGGCGGCACCCGTGCGCGACTCCCGTACGCCATCTCCGTACGCGAGTCCCGTACGCGATCCCCGTACCGAGAAGTGAAGCCGAAGTGTGAGGGAGACCCATGACCGTCACCGCCGAGACCCCGGCCGATCCGGTCGAACTGCTCTCGCCGGACCTGGTGGCCGACCCGTTCGCCGGGTACGCCCTGCTGCGCGAGCGGGCACCCCTGCTCACCGGAACGCTGCTGGGCGGCCCGCCGATGTGGCTGGTCACGCGCTACGACGACGTGCGCACGGTCCTCACCGACCCGCGGTTCCTCAACGACCCCGCGTCGGTGCCGGAGGCGCCGGACACCCGTACCACCATCATGAAGCAGCTCAACATCCCGTCCGACCTGGTCGACTACCTCGACGACAAGCTGATGCAGATCGACGGCGACCACCACCGCAGGCTGCGCGGCCTGGTGTCCAAGGCCTTCACCGCGCGCCGCGTGGCCGGACTGCGCCCCCGGGTCGAGCGGATCACCCACGACCTGCTCGACCGGCTCGCCGGACAGGGCGCGGGCGGGGCGCCCGTGGACCTGATGGAGGCGTTCTGCTACCCGCTGCCGTTCACCGTGATCTGCGAGATGGTCGGCATCGACGAGGACGAGCGCGCCCCCTGGTACGACTGGGGCGCCTGCCTGGGCAACCCCACCGAGCACCGCGACCGCCTCCCCGCCGTCATGCGCGCGTGCGTCGACCACATGCTGGACGTCATCGCGCGCCGTCGCGCCGAACCGCGCGACGACCTGGTCACCGGCCTCGTACAGGCCCAGGAGGACGACGGCGACCGGCTCACCGAACAGGAGATGGTCACCCTCGTCTTCACCCTGGTCATCACCGGGCACGAGACGACGACGCAGCTCCTGGCCACCGCCGTGCTCGCCCTGCTCGACCACCCCGACCAGCTCGCGCTGCTGCGCGAGGACCCGACCCGCTGGCCCGGGGCCGTGCACGAGCTGATGCGCCTGGGCCCCACCCAGTGGGGCGTGCCCCGCTACCCGGCCGAGGACGTCGTGCTCGGCGGCGCCACCATCCCGGCGGGCTCCACGATCCTGCCGCTGATCCTGCCCGCCAACACCGACCCGCGCCGCTTCCCCGACCCCGAGCGCCTGGACATCGCCCGCGACCACGGCGGCGGCGAACGCCACCTCGGCTTCGGCCGCGGCGCGCACTACTGCCTGGGCCGCCCGCTGGCCCTCCAGGAGGCGGAAGTGGCGCTGCACGCGCTGTTCTCCCGCTTCCCCGGCCTGACCCTCGCGGTGCCCAGGGACGAGGTCCCCTGGGTGCTGCGCCCCGGCGTGACCCGGGTCGAGAGCCTGCCCCTGCGGCTCGCCTGACGATCCGTCAACCGCCCCTTTCCCACGTGCCCATTCCCTCCACGCAGACAGGACTCGACCGATGACACAGACCACCACCTGGGTGGCCGACGAGTACGTGAAGGTCAACTCCCCGCACGTGAAGACGGCGCTCGCCGCGCTGGCCCTGGTCGGCGACTCCCTCGAACGCGGCGGCACCTTCGCCGAAGTGGGCTGCGGCGCGGGCGAGATCGCCCGCACCTTCGCCGAACGCGGCTTCGAGGTCTGGGCCAGCGACGCGTCGCCGTCGATGGTGGAGACCACCCGGAGCCAGTGCGCGGGCCTGCCGGTGCGCGCCGAAGTCCGTCGTGTCGAAGAACTCGCCCTGCCCGAGGGGCAGTTCGACGTGGTGCACTCCTCCTGGGTGCTGCACTGGGTCTCCGAGGCCGAGGAGCCGCTGCGCCGGCTCGCCCGCGCCCTGCGCCCGGGCGGCCACCTGGTGCTCCAGTGGACCGGCGCGCAGCCGCGCGACGAGGGCCCCGGCCTCTTCGGGATCCTGCGGAGGATCGCCGAGGAGCCGCAGTGGCGCGAGCTGTTCGCCGCCGTGCCGCCCGCCATGCGCGACTACCCGGCCGACCTGGTGGCCGAGGTGCTGACCGGCGCCGGCCTGGAGCTCGTGCACTACGTGCCCGAACTGCCGCACCCCTTCAGCCGCAAGAACGGCGAGCCGCTCACGCCGGAGGAACTGGCCGAGATGCGCGTACGGTTCAAGCGCACCTGGTTCGCCTCCCAGACCGAACTGCTCGGCGACCGGGTCGACGAGTTCCTCGACGAGGCACTGGGCGCCCTGGTCGCGGCGGGCAGGACGGACCCGCACCACGCCAGGATCGTGGCCCGCAGGCCGCTGTAGCCGCCCGCACCCCCCTCGACGCCGTCCCCGGCCCGCCACGCGCGGGCCGGGGCACCGCCGGTCAGTCCAGCGACAACGCCCGCGCCGGGCACAGGTCCACGGCCTCGGCGGCCCCGGCGAGCAGCTCCTGGCCGGGCTCGGCGTCGAGCACCACGACCAGGCCGTCCTCCTCGCCCTGGTCGAACACCTCCGGCGCGGTGCGCGCGCACTGACCGGCGCCGACACACCTGTCGGTGTCCGCGACTATCTTCACGGGATCGCCCCCTGTGGTGGGTGGATTGCGGGCCGGGGCCATGATGCCGGACCCGCCGCGCCCGCGGATTCCCGTACGAGCCCGGTAGGAGCCCCTTGCGAGTTCCGTACGAGCCCGGTGAGAGCCCCGTACGAATCCCCTGCGAGGGAAGCCATGCCGCAGCCCCAGCGGATCCCAAGTGGTCGCGACGCACGGCCCGTTCGGCATCCAGTGGGGCTTGAGTGATCCTGCGGCCGGTCTCCGGTGATCGACGGGAGAGTGACTCAGCCGCGCCGGCCCGCCCGTGACGGGGCCATCGAAGACCGCGGGGCGAATCCCGAGAGGAAAACCTGGCCGTGTCCCGATCGCCTGAGCAACTCGGACCCTGGGTCCGCCGGTTCCACCCCGCGCCCGACAGCCGGACCCGCCTGGTCTGCCTGCCGCACGCGGGCGGCTCCGCGACCGCCTACTTCCCGCTCTCCAAGGCCCTCGCGCCGCACGTCGACGTCCTGGCCGTCCAGTACCCCGGACGCCAGGAGCGCCGCCACGAGGCGCCGATCGCCAACCTCTCCGTACTGGCCGACCACGTCTTCGCGGCTCTCCGCCCGCTGGACGACCTGCCGCTGGCCCTGTTCGGCCACAGCATGGGCACCCTGATCGCCTACGAGGTCGCCCTGCGCTTCCAGGACGCCGGACTGCCCGGGCCCGAACGGCTCTTCGCCTCCGGCCGCCGCGCCCCCTCCCGCCACCGGCCCGACGACCGCATCGACGCGGGCTCCGACGAGGAGATCGTCGCCGAACTCCTCAAGCTCAGCGGCACCCCCGCCGCCCACCTCGCCGACCCCGAGGTCCGCGAGATGATCCTGCCCGCCCTACGCGGCGACTACCGCGCCGTCCAGAGCCACCGCTGGGACCCCGCCCGGATGCTCGACCTGCCCGTCACCGTCCTCACCGGCGACACCGACCCCCGGGTCTCCCTCGACGAGGCGGCGGCCTGGGAGGAGCACACCACCGCCGCCACCGAGGTGCGGGTCTTCCCCGGCGGCCACTTCTACCTCAACGACCAGAATGACCGCGTGGCCGCACTGGTCGCCGACCGGCTCGCCCGCCGGGACACCGCCACGCTCCACGACGCCCGGATCTGAGGAGACCGCCCATGAGCGCCGCACTGAGCGCCGCGCCCGTCCCCACCCTGCCCGCGCACACCCTGCTGGTGCTCCTGCTCCAGCTCGCGGTCCTGCTCCTGCTCGCCATGGCCCTGGGCCGCCTCGCGGCCCGCTTCCACATGCCCGCCATCGTCGGCGAGCTGCTGGCCGGCGTGATCGTCGGCCCCTCGATACTCAGCCACGTGTGGCCCGGCCTCGCCGACTGGCTGCTGCCCAAGGACACCTCCCAGATGCACTTGCTCGACGCGGTGGGCCAGGTCGGCGTCATCCTGCTCGTCGGACTCACCGGCATGGAGCTGAAGTTCGACCTCGTCAAGCGGCGCGGCACCACCGCCATGCGGGTCAGCCTGGCCGGACTCCTCCTGCCGCTGGTGCTCGGCGTCGCCATGGGCTTCCTGCTGCCCAAGGCGCTCATCGGCGGCGACACCGAGACCCTCGTGTTCGCCCTGTTCCTCGGCGTCGCCATGTGCGTCACCGCCATCCCGGTGATCGCCAAGACGCTCATCGACATGAACCTGCTGCACCGCGACATCGGCCAACTCACCCTCTCCGCGGGCGTGATCGACGACATCGTCGGCTGGTTCCTGCTCTCCATCGTCTCGGCCATGGCCACCGTCGGCCTCACCACCGGCACCCTGGTCACGTCCCTGCTCTACCCGGTGGGCCTGGTCCTGGCCGCGTACTTCGTCGGCCGTCCGCTCGTCAGCCTCGCCCTGCGCGCCGCCAACCGCTCCGAGTCGGCCGCCCCCACCGTCGCGACCGCGGCCCTGATCGTCCTGCTCGGCGCGGCCGCCTCCCAGGCCCTGCACCTGGAAGCCGTCTTCGGCGCCTTCGTCTGCGGCGTGCTCGTCGGCACCAGCGGCGAGCTGGACAAGGAGAAGCTGGAGCCGCTGCGCACCACCGTCCTGGCCTTCCTCGCCCCGGTCTTCTTCGCCACCGCCGGCATCCGGATGGACCTGACCGCCCTGGTCCGGCCCACCGTGCTGCTCGCCGCCGTCGCCGTCCTCGCCGTGGCCGTCCTCGGCAAGTTCGTCGGCGCCTTCATCGGCGCGAAGATGAGCGGACTCGGCCGCTGGGAAGCCCTCGCCCTGGGCGCCGGCATGAACTCCCGCGGCGTCATCGAGGTCATCGTCGCCATGGTCGGCCTCAAGCTCGGCGTGCTCGGCCCGGAGGCGTACACCATCATCATCCTCGTCGCGATCGTCACCTCGCTGATGGCGCCGCCCATCCTGCGCCTGGCGATGAAGCGCGTCGACGACAACGCCGAGGCGGAGATGGGCCTCACCGGCCCCGGAGACCCCCAACTGGCGCCCAAGCAGCCCGCGTCGGTGTAATGGACCCGGACAGCGGACGCACACGAGCGGGGGCGACGGACAAGTGACCGACGGTACGGGACGGCTCCTGGCCATCAGCGACCTGCACATCAGCTACGCCGAGAACCGCGCCCTCGTGGAGCGGCTCGAACCGGAGTCGGAGGACGACTGGCTGCTGGTGGCCGGTGACGTCGCGGAGACCGTCGCCGACATCCGCTGGTGCCTGAAGACGCTCGCGGGGCGCTTCGCCAAGGTGGTGTGGGTCCCGGGCAACCACGACCTGTGGACCCACCCCAGCGACCCCGTCACCCTGCGCGGCGTCGAGCGGTACGAGCACCTGGTCGACCTCTGCCGCGACCTCGGCGTCACCACGCCGGAGGACCCCTACCCGGTGTGGCGGGGCCCCGGCGGCCCGGTCGCCGTCGCCCCGCTCTTCCTGCTGTACGACTACTCGTTCCTGCCGCCCGGCTGCACCACGCGGAAGCAGGGCCTGGCGTACGCGTACGAGACCGGGATCGTCTGCAACGACGAGAAGCTCCTCCACCCCGACCCGTACCCCAGCCGCGAGGCCTGGTGCCGGGTCAGGGTCGCCGAGACCGAACGCAGGCTCTCCGCACTCCCGGCGGACCTGCCCGTGGTGCTCGTCAACCACTACCCGACGCACCGCCACCCCATGGACGTGCTCTGGTACCCGGAGTTCGCCATGTGGTGCGGCACCACGCTCACCGACGACTGGCACCGCCGCTTCCCGGTGGCGGCCATGGTCTACGGGCACCTCCACATCCCGCGCACCACCCACCACGAGGGCGTGCGCTTCGAGGAGGTGTCCGTGGGCTACCCGCGCGAGTGGCAGCGCCGCGAGGAGCCCCCGGGGACCCTGCGCCGCATCCTGTGATCGCGGCCCTGCTGCCCCCGTCGGTCGCGGTCGAGGAGGCGTACGGCGACGAGGGCGCGGCCCACCTCTACCCCGAGGAGCGCGCCCTGGTGGCCGACGCCGTCGACGCGCGCCGCCGCGAGTTCGCCACCGCGCGCGCCTGCGCCCGCCGCGCCATGGCCCGTCTCGGCCATGCCCCGCTGCCCGTGACCAGCGACGCGTACGGCGCGCCGCGCTGGCCGGAGGGACTGACGGGCAGCCTCACGCACTGCACGGGCTACCGCGCGGCAGCGGTGGCCCGCTCGGGCGACTTCGCGTCCCTCGGCATCGACGCCGAACCGCACACCGCGCTCGCGCCCGACGTCCTGCGGGCGGTGCGGCTGCCCACGGAGGAGCAACGCCTGGACCACCTGACGCGGCGCCACCCGGGGATCCACTGGGGCCAACTGCTGTTCAGCGCGAAGGAGTCGGTGTACAAGGCGTGGTACCCGCTGACCGCTACCCGCCTGGGCTTCGCTGACGCGGACCTGGAGTTCCGTACGGCCCTGGGGCCCGAACCGCACGGCACGCTGAGCGCGTCACTGCTCGTCCCGGGCCCGGTGGTCGCGGGGCGACGGCTGACACGGCTGGAGGGGCGGTGGGCGGTGCGCGGGGGGTTGGTGGTGACGGTGGTGACGGTGTCGGGGTGAGGATGGGGGTGGGGGTGGGGGTGGGGGCATGGTCAGTTGGCGGTCATCTGTCGTCTGCCGACGGATGTCTGTCGTCCGTCAGCTGTCGTCCGTTATCTGTCGTCCGTTATCTGTCAGCCGTCAGCCGTCAGCCGTCAGCCGTCAGCCGTCAGCCGTCAGCCGTCAGCCGTCATCCGTCATCTGTCCGAGAGACGGCTCCACGCCCGTGTGAGCTCCACGCGCGAACCCACGTCCATCTTCCGGAAGATCTTCTTCAGGTGGAAGGCCACGGTGTGCCCGGAGATGAACAGCCGCTCGCCCACCTGCGAGTTGGTGAACCCGTGGCTCACCAGCTCCGCCACCGCCGCCTCGGTGTCGGTCAGCGCCCCCGTGGCGGCGTCGCCCGCCCCGTACGGCCGACGCGCCCCGCGCCGCACGCCCAGCGCGCGCAGCCTGCTCGCCACGCGCCGCGCGTCCCGGGGTGCCGCGCTCGCCGTGTAGCCGCCGGTGGCCGCCTCCAGGAGGTCCACCGCCCGGTCCCGCTCCGAAGGACGTGCGGAGAGCAGGCGTCCCGCGTCCTCACGGGCCGAGGCGGCGGCCCACAGGTCCAGGTGCAGGCGCGCGGCCCGGGCCACCCGGTCCGCGTCGCGGTCGAACAGGCCCCGCGCGTGCGCCGCGGCGGCCTCCGGGGAGCGCAGACCCGGACTGCCGGCCGCGAGGCCCTCGGCCGCCGACGCCACGTGCCGGGCGAGGCCCTCGTCCCCGAGCCGCCGGGTGGCCCGCACCAGCCAGGCGGCCGCGGCGGGCTGGAAGGCCAGCAGCTCGCGCAGCAACTCGTCGTCCGTGGTGAGGCCCACGACGAGGTGCGCGGCGCTGTCTGCACCGCCCTGGACCTCAAGGAGCTGCGCGGCCACCCAGGCGCACTGGCTGGGACGGTGCGCGGTCTGGCCGAGCAGCGCGCAGTCGCGCAACTGGTTGGTGAACTCCATGCCGACGCTCATGTCGCCCTGGCGCAGCGCGCTGAGGGCCATCACGGTGTGGGCGTCGGGCAGCAGGCGCCCCAGACCGGCCCGCCGGGCACGCTCCGACGCCTCGTGGACGAGGGCGACAACGTTGCCGTGCTCGCCACGGGCCAGAGAGAGATGGGCTGCGCACAGGAGCGACGCGGTGGCGACGGCCTCGACGGCGACCGGCTTGCCGACTGGGCTCTCGTCGGCTGTGTCCTTGCCGGCGGGACTCTCGCCGACGGGCGGCGCCGTGGCGTCGAGTTCGGCGAGGGCCCGGGCGGCGCCGGAGAGGTCGCGGACCCCGACCAGCAGGGTGGCGAGCCAGATCTTTGCCAAAGCCTTGCAATTCCCGGTGCATTCGGGTTTCATCGCACCAGCAGTATTCGCGAGCCGTATTCCCTCGGCGAGTTCCCCGCGCGTCCACGCGGTGAATGAGGACTCGGTCACGAGGGCGGTTTCGCACGATCTTCTCGCGCAGGTCCGCAGGCTGGAGAAGGTGGGGGGCAGCCGCGGGCGAAACGGAGAGTCAAGCATCACGTCTCCTGTCGTGGATTCCGTGCCGTGCAGGTGGGGGTGCAGGTGGGGGTACTGCGCCGACCAGGTTAGGGCGGCGCCCTCAGCTGCGGCGATGCCGCGTCCCGCGCGCTGTAGAAAGCCTCTACCGAACTCCGAGCGTAATAGGGCTGATTCGCGTCCGGCCGTCGATCGGAAAGTTGGCGCGGTGGGGGAATGGCGCGCCAGGATGGGACGGCCCGCCTTCGGCGAGTGAAGACGGGCGAAGTCCGGAATCCCGCGTGAAAAGGAATGTCGAGGTGCTGCTGTGGGCGTCGTACTCCTCTTGAACGGCCCGAACCTGGGAATCCTGGGAAGGCGTGAGCCGGAGATCTACGGCACCGACACCCTCGCCGACATCGAGAAGGCGGTCGCGGAGGAAGTCGGCCGACGGGGCTGGGAAATCAGCTCGGTGCAGCACGACTCGGAGGGCGAGCTCGTCGGCGCCATTCACCGGCACCACGACTCCACCGTCGGCGCCATAGTGAACCCGGGTGCGCTGATGATCGCGGGCTGGAGCCTGCGCGACGCACTGGCCAGCTACGCGCCGCCGTGGATCGAGGTGCACCTGAGCAACGTCTGGGCGCGCGAGCAGTTCCGCCACGAGTCGGTGATCGCCCCGCTGGCGAGCGGTGTGGTGGTGGGCCTGGGGGCGTACGGCTACCGGCTCGCGGCCCAGGCACTGATGCACCTCGTACGGGAATGAGCCGTAGGGAGCGGGATGCACCTCGTAGGGCAGTGAACCGGAGGGTGCGGGGCATGGGGCGGACGTTCCCTTGAGGGCCGGTCGAGAGCCAGGCCGTCCCCAGGCGGAGAGTCTGGCCGTCAGGGATTCGACTTTCGGCAGTGTTGCCAGGTCCGCCGAGTGCGTACCGTCCCCTGCGTGGACAGTGCACTGATCGACGGCAGGGACACGGCCGGTACGGATGCCGCCTCGCGATCCGCCTCCCGGTCCCTCTCCCGATGGACGACCTCCCGGTGGACGACCGACCCGGGGACGCCGCTCGCGGCGGGCGTGGCCGCGGCGGCGCTGACGGCCGCGTCCCTCAGCACGCTGAGCCTCTGGTGGGCCCTCCCGGCCGCCGTCGCCGCGTTCCTGTGCGGGCGGTGGCCCGGGCGTACGGCCCCGACCGCGCTCGCGCTCCTCGGGCTGCTCGCGGCGGGCGTGGTGGTCCTGTACGCCGTCCCCGCCTGGCTTCCGCTGGCGGGCCGCTTCGTCGGGGTGCTGGTGGCCGCGCTGATGGTGCCCTGGTTCGCGGGCCGCTTCTGGTGCCAGTACCAGCAGCTCGTCCGGGCGGGCTGGGAGCGCGCGGACCAGCTCCAGCGCGAGCGGGAACTGGTCGCCGAACAGGCCCGGCTGCGCGAACGGACCCGCATCGCACAGGACATGCACGACGTGCTGGGCCACGACCTCAGCCTGATCGCCCTCTCGGCCGGCGCCCTCAAGCTCGCGCCGGGCCTCGCGGAGTCGCACCGGAAGGCCGCCGGGGACATCAGGGCCAGGGCGGCGGGCGCGGTGGAGCGTCTGGGCGAGGTGATCGGCGTGCTGCGCGAGGAGAGCGCCGCCCCGTCGGCGTACCCCCGTGACGCCGGTGTCGCGGACCTGGTGGCCCGGGCGCGCGCGGCAGGGCTCGCGGTGGAGCTGCGCACGGACGGCGAGGCGGAGGGCATGGCGCCGGTCGTCGAGCGGGCACTGCACCGGGTGGTGCAGGAGTCCCTGACGAACGTGGCCAAGCACGCACGGGGCGCGACGGCCACGGTCGAAGTGGCCCACGCGGACACGGAGTCGAGGGTCGTCGTCCGCAACACCCCGCCGCCCGCCGGGGCGGTCACGGACGTGCGGCCCGCCTCCCGGGGAGGCGGTCACGGTCTCATCGGCCTCGAAGAGCGCGTACGGCTGACCGGAGGGTCCGTCGACCACGGTCCACGCGCGGACGGCGGTTTCGAAGTGGCCGCGACGCTTCCGCACATCCCTCCGCCCCGGCCGCCCTCCGCCCCTGACCCACGTGCCGCGAGCGGCCTGCCGCCGGAGCACCGGCGAGCCCGCGGCCGCGCGGGCCGGACCCTGGCCGCTGCCGTCCTGGTGCCCCTGCTGACGGGTGCGGTGCTGACCGGAGGGCTGATGGCCTGGCAGGTGGTCTCCGCGTCCCGGTCGGTCCTGGAACCCGGGGACTACGCCCGGCTGCGCCTGGGGCAGGATCGCTCCGAGGTGGCGCGCTTCCTTCCGTCGCGCCAGACCGACTACCGACCGCTGACCGCCGAGCCGACAGGAGACGGCCTGACGTGCGAGTACTACGCGATGACGGCCGACCGGTTCGACGACCGTTCGGGCGACGCCTACCGGCTGTGCTTCCGGGACGGCGTGCTGGTGTCCCTCGGGACCCTCACGCCGTGAGCGCCCGATGATCCGGGTGCTGGTCGCCGACGACGAGCCGATGGTCCGGGCCGGAGTGCGCGCCGTCCTCGCCACCGCCCAGGACATCGAGGTGGTCGCCGAGGCCGGTGACGGGCGCGAGGCCGTGGAACTCGTCCGGCGCCACCGTCCCGCCGTGGCCGTCCTCGACATCCGCATGCCGGGGACGAACGGCCTCGACGCGGCGGAGGCGATACGGGACACGGTGCCCGGCACGGGCGTGGTGATGCTGACGACGTTCGGCGAGGACGACTACATCCTGCGGGCGCTCGGTGGCGGGGCCGCCGGCTTCCTGGTCAAGTCCGGTGCGCCCGAGGAACTGATCGCCGGGGTCCGGGCGGTGGCCGACGGCGCCGCCTACCTGTCACCGAAGGTCGCGGCCCGGGTCGTCGCGCACCTCGCCGCGACCGGTGCGGGCGCCCTGGCCGGCCGCCGCGGCGCCGCCCGCGCCCGGGTCGAGTCGCTGACGGCCCGGGAGCGGGAGGTGCTGGCCCACCTCGGCGGCGGTCTGTCCAACGGCCAGATCGCCCGGCGGCTGCACGTGGTCGAGGGGACGGTCAAGGCGCACGTGAGCGCCATCCTGGCGCGGCTCGGCGTGGACAACCGGGCCGCTGCCGCGGTCGTCGCCCACGAGGCCGGGATGGTGCCTCCACAGCCGTGACGCCGCCCTCCTGGCGAGCGGTGTGAAGGCGAGGAGCACGGCCGCCACCACGGTGGCGCCCAGCACCGCGCCGGCCAGCACGTCGTGCGGGTAGTGGACGCCCAGCAGGACGCGCGACAGGGCGGCGGCCGCGGCCAGCGGCAGGGCGAGCACGGCGAGACGGGGGCGCAGGACGGCCAGGCCGACGGCGAGTCCGGTCGCCAGGGTGGCGTGGTTGCTGGGGAAGGACCAGTCGCCCGCCTCCGGGCACTCGGCGACGGCGCGGACAGCTGTACGCAGCGCACGGCAGGGCCGTTCCTCGTCCACGACCAGCTTCACGGCCTCGCTCACCGCGTAGGCGGCGACTGTCCCGAGCACGGCCAGCACGGCTCCGGCCGTCCGCTGTGCGTCACGCTGCCGCAGTGCCGTCCAGCCGGTCCAGGCGAGCAGCAGGCCGAGCAGCAACAGGGTTCCCTCGGTCATCACTTCGAGGACTGTTCCGAGCCCGGTGGGGCCGTCGGCCACCGCACGCGTGAGGGAGCGGTACGCGTCCGCCGAGGCCCCGCCCGTGATCTCCACGGCCCCGGCGTCCCCCAGCCCACCCGGCGCGAGCCACGCGACGCAGGCCGCCCCGGCCCCCAGGACTCCGAGGCCGAGGAGCACGCGGGCTGCGACCGGGAGAGCTGTTGTCCGTTCGTGCGTCTGCCCGTATGCCCGTACGTGTGTCCGTACGTGTCGTTGATGTCGTTCCATGGGCTCCGAAGGTAGGAGCGCGCACGGACGGACACCTGTGCCGAACGGCGAGGAGGGACCTTGCCTTTCGTCAGGGTTGACGCGCCCCGACGGACA
Source organism: Streptomyces sp. NPDC001941 (assembly GCF_040296945.1). Lineage (NCBI taxonomy): Bacteria > Bacillati > Actinomycetota > Actinomycetes > Kitasatosporales > Streptomycetaceae > Streptomyces > Streptomyces sp. NPDC001941. Next base: position 27,862 of record NZ_JBEOYE010000074.1, read on the forward strand.
GGCGGTACGCGGCACAGGCGGTGCGCAGACGCCAACGGCGGCCCGGTCGCGCGCGGAACGCGTCCGCGACCGGGCCGCCGCATCGTGGGGGACACCGAGGCACCGTGGGCGGTGCCGTCAGACGTGCGTCAGGAGACCGCGGCCGCCACGGCCCCCGCGCCGAGCGCGGCCCAGCGGCCGTCCGGCGACTGGGCCACCAGCTCGCGGCCGGCCAGGTCGTCGAGGTGCTTGGCGATCGTGCGCGCGGTGTAGCCGACCGCCTCGGCGATCTCCTCCACCGCCTGTGGTCCGTGCCCGGTCACCTGCGCGTACGTGCGCGCGACGTTGCGGCCGAGCGCCGCCTGGGGCTCCTTAGGCGCCCCGGGTTCCTTCTGCGGTGCGGGAACGCTCACCGCGGCGGCGCGTACGGCGGCTGCCGCGGGTGCGGCTGCCGGCGCGGGGACGGCGACGGAGGGGGACGCAGCCGGGGGCGTCGCGTCCTTCGCGGGGGCGGCGACGGGCGCGGCCTCCGGCGTGGCTTCCGCCATGACAGCGGCGTTGGTGGCGTGCGTGACGACCGGCGCGGCGGCAGGCGTGGCAGCTCGGGTGGAGCGTACGGGCCTGGGCGTGCGGTTGACGACGCGGTGCCGCCGCCCCTTCTTCCGCTTTTTCTTCGTGGCCTTCTTGCTCATGGGCACCCTTTCGTGCTCGGCGGGCAGTCTTCATGGCCAACGACGGACCCCCGGCGGCGGGCCCCGATGCGGCCCCGATTCACCGTTGAGGATGACCCGAGTTGACACGGGGGTCGCCCACAGGAGGCCCCCGGACCCGGGCGGCCGGGCGCCCCGAGGCCCCGGCGCCGGATTCGGCGCCGCGCCCGCAGAACGCCTGACCGATTACGTCGGTCGTGCCGCCCCGGTCGCGCTCCGCACGCCCCCTCGACGGCCCGGAGCCCAGACGCCCCAAGGATTGTCAGTGGGGGCCGCTAAGTTGATCGGTGTCGCGCTGACCAGGCGAAAGACACTTCCCTTGCTACGTCCATGTCCATGACCCCGCGACAGCCATGTCCGCTTCCGGGCCCCTCTACCGGGTCCCCTCGCCTCCTTCCCAGTCCCTTCCCAGTCCCTTCGACTCCCTTCCGAGTTCACCCTCCCCCCAGTCCGCCCTCACCACCGAGGAGTTGATGTGTCGCCCGAGTGGCAGAAGTCCAGTACGGCCCGGGTGCTCCCGCCCGCCCGCCCCCGCAAGCTCGCCAAGGTGCCTTTCGTCGAGCTGGCCGACGGCCGGCTACAGGGCGTCGTGTCCAGCGGCTCGGACATCGAGCGCGTCTACGTCTCGTCGATCGCCGCGGGCACCTTCGCCTATGCCTGCAGCACCAACAACAACCGGCCCTGCGGCGGCGCCAGGGGCGGCTACTGCAACCACATCCGGGCCCTGGTGACCGAGGCATCCCTGCAGTACGGCTCCGAGCGCGTCGGGCGCTACCTGCGCGTCGACACCGGGGACGGCGAGCAGACTGCGGCCTCCCTGCTCTCCGGGATGACCGGCACGCGCCCGGGCCAGGACGAGTCCAAGGCCGCCGCCACCGTCTTCAGTCGCTTCCTGCGCCACCTGGCCTACCTCGAACTGGCCCCCAGCACAGCACCGTTGCCCGAGATGCAGTGGTTCCCGCCGACCAGGGCGGTGGCGTGATGCGCACCGACCTGCTGACCCCGACCGCCGAGGCCATCACCGGCCTCGACGACGCCCTCGCCGCCGTGGACGCCTTCGACGAGGTCCTGGTCGCGGGCCTGTTGCGGCCCGGACCCGCCCAGGCTGCTGGCCTCACCCGGCTCGCCGGCGCCGTGGCGGGCACCCCGCTGGCCGGACGGGCCGCCGAGGCGGCGGAGCGGGCCGCCTCGGGCGTCGCCGACGAGGGCCACTTCCTCGTGCTCGCCGCCGCCCGGAGCGCCGTGCTCGGAGCCGTGCACGACGCCCTCACCGACCGGCTGGCCGAGGCCACCGGCCGCCCGCGACCCGGCGTGCCGGACGCCCCGGCCCCGGACGCGGGAGACGCACCCGCCGCCAACCTCCTCGCCGCCGCCCGCTCCTGGCTCGGCGACCTGGCCCGCACCGGATGGCAGGGCCTTGACCACGAGGTCGTGTCCGGTGCCGCCCCGGTCGTCTCCGCGATGCTCGCGGACCCGGCCCTGCGGCGCCTCGCGGTCCTCCTGGACGGTTTCGCCGCCGAGCTCGCGGCGTGCTGCCCGGGCGCCACCACGGACGCGTTCCCCGTCCGCCGCTGGGCCGACCTGTGGTCCCGCGCGCTGCTCCTGACCGCACCGGGAGCCCTCGCGCCGTCCCCGGTCGGTACGGCCGGCGGACGCCTGCTGCCGCTGGGCGTGGACCTCCAGGAGCACGCCACCGCAGTGCAGGCCCAGGTCCACGCGGTGCTCGAACCGGCCGACGGCGGCACGCCCCGGCTCGTACGGGCCAGCGTGTCCGCGCCCAAGCCCGACACGGTCGTCGGCGCGGGCCTGTGGCAACTGCTGCGCCCGCACATGTCGTTGCTGGCCGCCGCGGGCGAGGGCCGCTCCATGGAGCTGACGGACATGCCGGTCACCGCCGAGGGCGACCTGCTCTGGGACGACGCCCACGCGAGTGCGGGCGGGCCCGCGGACCCCTTCGCCACCGCGCGCGTGGTGCTGTCCACCGCCGAGGACACGGTCACCGCGCCACTGGACCGGCACCCGTCCCGTATCGCCGTACCGGTCTTCCTGGACGGCTACACCGCGCGGACCGCCGGAACCGACGGCGACGGCGAGGAAGGGGCCGGGGGACTCGCGCTCCTGCTCGCCGGACAGGAGCTCGCCGTCGACACCGACCGCATCCCGGCCGCCGGGCCCCTCACTCCCGAGGCGGTCGCCAAGTCCGCCGCCTGCATCGGCCTGTTGCGCTGGGACGACGACACCTTCGTGCTCCAGCCCCTCGCCGTGGAGACGACCGCGCGCAAGAAGACCACGGCCCTGCACGCCGGAGCCTGGGCCGGGGGGACCGCCGACAAGGCGGGCGCCAAGGCGGAGAAGGCCGCCACCGACGCCGTGGCCGTACTGCGCGAGCGCGCGGGAAGGCTGCTGCGGAAATGAACCAGCCCACCAGCGCACCCGACCCGCAAGAGACCCCCGGCCGGCCCGGCTCACCCGCAGTTCCGGACGCGTACGACAACCGGCGCCAAGTCCTCTACTGGCGGCTGCTGGCACGGCTCTTCGACCCCGAGGAGCAGCACTCCCTGGAGTCGGCCAGCCTGGCCGTCGTCGAGGACACCGGCCTCCCCGCCGCGCTCCTCGACCCGCAGGCCTCCGTGGACTCGGTCGTGCAGCGCCACCCCGAGCTCGCCGACGAGTTCGCCGGGCTGATGCACTTCCCGGAGGCGGGACGGACGGACGACGCGGGCGAAGCGGAATCCGGCCCCGGCGACCGCGACCGCGCCGCCGAAGTGCGGCGCGCCGCCCTCGTCTCCAAGGTCCTGCTCAACGTCTACGCCACCGGCTCCGGCACGGTCAGCGCCGAGCAGCTGGCGCGCTGGCAGGCCGACGCGGCCTGGCTGGAGTGCGCCCTCGGCTGCGCACCCGGAGAGCTGCGCGGCGGCCGCCCCGGCCCGGGTGGACAGGGCAGCCGCGGCCGGGCCGCCGCGCCGGACGGGACCGGCAGGGGCGGGCCGACGCCCGACCTGGGCGACCTCGTTCCCGCCATCGGCCCCGACCTGGCCGACATCGAGGCGGGACTGGTCAAGCGCATGCACTTGCGCGAGGTGCTCGCCGACCCCCGTCTCGCCTCGCGGCTCACCCCGAGCATGTCGCTCATCGAGCAGCTCCTGCGCGACAAGAACAACCTCTCCGGCGTCGCCCTGGCCAACGCCAAGGCGCTCATCCGGCGGTTCGTCGACGAGGTCGCCGAAGTGCTGCGCACCCAGGTGGAGAAGGCGACCGTCGGCGAACTGGACCGCTCGGTCCCGCCCAAGCGGGTCTTCCGCAATCTGGACCTGGACCGCACGATCTGGAAGAACCTCACGAACTGGGACCCGGAGGGGGAGCGGCTCTACGTCGACCGCCTCTACTACCGGCACACGGCCCGCAAGACGACGCCCCAGCGGCTGGTCGTGGTGGTGGACCAGTCCGGTTCGATGGTCGACTCGATGGTGAACTGCACGATCCTCGCGTCGATCTTCGCCGGGCTGCCCAAGGTGGACGTGCACCTCATCGCGTACGACACCCAGGCCCTGGACCTGACCCCGTGGGTGCACGACCCCTTCGAGACGCTGCTGCGCACCAACCTGGGTGGCGGCACGGACGGGACCGTCGCGATGGCGCTCGCCCAGCCGAAGATCGCCGAGCCGCGCAACACGGTCGTCGTGTGGATCTCGGACTTCTACGAGTGGCAGAGCGAGCCGCTTTTCGAGTCGATGGCCGCCGTGCACCGCTCCGGGGCGAAGTTCATCCCGGTCGGCTCGGTCACCAGCGCCGGGCGCGGCAGCGTGAACCCGTGGTTCCGCGAGCGGTTCAAGGACCTCGGGACCCCGGTGCTGTCCGGTCACATACGCAAGCTCGTCCACGAGCTCAAGACGTTCCTCACCTGAGTCACCTGACGCCGTCGCACCAGCTCCGTAGCCGGCGCACCCCGCGCGGCCGGCGGACCCAGTCCGTAGCGAACTCAACAGACTTCAGAGACCCCAGAGAAAGGCCACCCACATGTCCGACCTCCTGCGCGCCCCCGCCGAGATCAAGTACGCCGAGGAACTGGACTGGCTGGAGTCCGTCGACGACGGCCCCAAGCCGTTCTCCTGGCGCCTGTCGCCGAAGATGGTCCGCCTGTTCGTCCTCGGCTCCGAGCGCGCCGACGGCCTGGAGCGGGAGATCAGCCAGAAGTGGTTCGGCGACCGCAGCTTCGTCGAGCGCGCGATCGTCACCCTGGCCTCCGACCGCGGCCTGCTCCTCATCGGCGACCCCGGCACCGGCAAGAGCTGGCTCGCCGAGCTGCTCTCCGCCGCGATCTGCCGCAACTCCACCCAGGTGGTGCAGGGCACCGCCGGCACCACCGAGGACCACATCAAGTACTCGTGGAACGTGTCGATGGTCATCGCCCAGGGACAGTCCCGCCAGTCGATGATCCCCTCGCCGATCATGACCGCGATGGAGACCGGCACGATCGGCCGCTTCGAGGAGCTGACCCGCTCCACCAGCGACGTCCAGGACGCGCTGATCTCGATCCTCTCGGAGAAGTACATCTCCGTCCCCGAACTGGACGGCGCGGGCGGGGAGAACATCGTCTTCGCCAAGCCCGGCTTCTCGGTCATCGCCACGGCCAACAGCCGCGACCGGGGCGTCAACGACCTGTCCTCCGCACTGAAGCGCCGCTTCAACTTCGTCCGCATCCCGGTGGTCACCAATAAGAAGAGCGAGGCGGAGATCGTCCGCTACCGCACCGAGGAACTGCTGCACCGCCACCGGATCGAGCTGGACGTGCCGCCCACGCTGCTCGACGTACTGCTCCAGAGCTTCGCCGACCTGCGGGCCTCGGCCGCCGCCGCGACCAGCGACGACGAGAAGCTGGAGTCCGCGCTGTCCACCGCCGAGCAGATCGGTGTCCTGGAGGACGCCATCCTGCACTCCAACTTCTTCGGCGAGCGCGCCCTGACCGCCCGCACCCTCGCCTCCTCCCTGGTGGGCTCGCTCACCCGGCGCGAGCCCGAGGACCTGGCCATACTCAACAAGTACCTGCACGGTGTGATCGAGCCGCGCAGCAAGGAACAGGGCGGCTCGTGGCCGGAGTTCCTCGAGGGCGGCCGCGACGCGATCGCGACCCTGTCGTGAGCGCCCCCACGCCCGCCCCCGCCACGCCCGCCCGCGCGTCCACCGCCGAGGGGACCTTCGAGGCGCTGCGCGGCCAGCTCCACGAGGCCGCGACCGCGTTCGCGGACGGGCCCGGCGCCCTGGAGGGCATCCTCCTGGGCATGGTCGACGACGTGGACCGCGCGGTGCGCGAGCCGCTGGAGATCTTCCCCGTCTGCCACCACTCGCCCGCCTCCGCCCTCGCGATGGCCCGCCGTCTGCGCGAGAAGCGGCCGAAGACGGTCTACCTGGAGCTGTGCGAGGACATGGCGCCGCTCCTGGGCGAGCTGCGCAACTGCAAGCTGCCCGTCGCCGTGCAGGCCTTCGCCAGCGAGGTCGAGGGCTTCCCGGCAGACTGGTCCCCGCTGTCCGTCGTCGCGCCGATCACCGAGGCGTCCGCCGAGTACCAGGCCATCGCGTACGCGCTGGACACCCCGGGCGTCGAACTCGTCCTGGTCGACCGGTCCTCCGACCACGTCTTCCAGTGGGACGCGCGCGCCGACGACACCGACAACCCGGCCGACCCCGACGCGCCGCCCGCCGAGGAGGAGGCCGCGCTGCACGGCGACGCGGTCGGCGTCGAGATCGGCGACCTGCGCCCGCGCTTCGCCGAGCTGGAGGAGCACCTGCTGCGGCACGGACGGGTGCGGCACTGGTCGGAGTGGTGGCACCAGTACGTCGAGCTGCCGCTGGGCGACGCCGACCACGACGCGTACCGCCAGGCCATGTTCCTCATCGGCAGCCTCTTCCGCCGCCTGGCCCCCGGCGACCAGCGGCGCGTGCGCGTCGACGAGGACCGCGAGCGGTACATGTGGACCCGCATCCGCGCACACCTGCGGTCCTCCGGCACCAGCCCCGAGGACGGCCTGTACGTGTGCGGCGCCTTCCACGCGGCCAGCCGCGTCGCCGAGTTCGGCGTCGACGGCACCGACACCTTCGAGATCGGCCCACGGACCGGCACCACCTGGCAGCACGGCCTGATCCCGTCCAGCCACGCGGCGATCGAGGCGCAGTTCGGCCTCGCCGCGGGGTCCGTGTCGATCGCCGCCACGGTCTGGGCGAAGAACCTCAAGCGCACCCGCGTCCGGCCCTACCGCCTGGCCGGCCAGGCGGGCGCGGCGAAGACCCGGACCGCCGCGGCGCAGGCACCGGCACCCGAGGCCGGGCCCGCCGACCGGCTCAGCGGATTCCTCCGACGGCCCCCGGTCCTCGACCGGCTGGACGAGGAGGAACTGCTCGGCTGGTCCGTGGACATCGTGCGCGCCGCCCGGCGCAACGGCTACCTCGCCTCCACGGCCGACGCCATCGCGGTGTTCGAGACGTCGATCCTGCTCGCCGGGATGCGAGACCGGGCCAGGCCGACGCCGTACGACTTCCAGGACGCGGCCGTCACCTGCATCGAGAAGGACAGCGTCCCCGGCCGGCGCGACGTGCGCAGGCTCGTCGAGATCATGATGGGCGGCGACCGGGTCGGCCAGGTCGGTTACGACGCGCTGCCCCCGCTCGCCCGCGACGTCCACGACCGCCTCGCCGCGCTCGGGCTGCCGCTCCAGCAGCGCGGCGTGCGGCGGGCACTGCTCGACATCGCGGGGAACCAGGACCTCGCGGCCTGCTCCGACGTCCTGTGGATGCTGCGCTACCTGATGCCGCCCGGCGCCGCCCGCCCCATCATGGGCGAGCGCACCCTCGGCGAGCGCCCCATCCAGGAGTCCTGGGACCTGGCCCTCGGTACCCACCAGCGCGCCCTGATCGAGCTCGGGTACGAGGGCGTGAGCATCGAGCAGGTCCTGGAGCAGCGGCTGCGCCGCGACGCCCACGCCGCGCGGGCCACCACGGCCACCGTCCTGGGCACGGTCGAGGACGCCACGCTCTACCTGCGCAGCCGCCGACTCGCGGACGAACTGGGCACCCGCGCCCTGGAGGTCCTGGCCACCGAGCGCAGCGTCGACGGCGCCCCCGAGGTACTACGCAGGGTCCGCCGGCTGCTCGCGTACTACCGCACCAGCGCACCGACGCTGCCGCCGTGGATCGAGTCCTTCGTCAAGACGGGTTACGCGCACTACTGCACCCTGCTGCCGACCGCCTTCTCCGACGAGGACGCGACGGTGCGGCAGGTGGCGGCGACGCTCGGCTTCCTGTTCGGCATGGAGGGCCTGGCGCTGTCCCTGGGCTGCGACCGCACCCAGCTCGAACTGGCCGTGGCCCAGTGCCACCCAGGGGACCCGGCGAAGACGGCGCTGCTGTGGGCGGCCCAGACGCACCTGGGCCGACTGCCCCGCACCGAACTGCGGTCCCGCTGCGACGCATTGCTCGCCAACCCGCTCGTCCTGCCCGCCTATCCGCGCTACCTGAGCGGCTTCGTGCACGCCCTGGAGCCGGTCCCGCAGCTGACCGACTTCGTGGTGGAGGCCGTGTCCAACGCCTTCGCCCGGCTGCCCGACCCCGTCCTGCTGCCCTGGCTGCCGACGCTGATCGGCACCCTGCGCGCGGGCGGCTCGGACCTGGCCCCGCTGCTGATCCGCGAAGCGGGCCGCACCTTCCCCGGCCGCCTGCCCGCGCTGGACTCCTGGATCCCGCCGTGGCGCCAGGACCAGGACCCGGCCGCTCCGGCCACCGGGCAGCGCACCACCACGACGGCGCTGCCGCTCCTCACGGCCCACCCGGAGACGTGCGACGCACTGGCCGCCCTCCTCGGCTGCGAGGACACCTGGACGACCGGCGAACCGGCCGAGGAGGGGGCCGAGTTGCTACGGCGACACCCGGCCACGGCGGAGGCGTTGGGCGTTCTCCTGGAGATACCGGCATAGGGCCCGTACGGTTCATGTCGGTGTCATCCCGGACGAGATACCGCCCCGGGGCGGGCCCAGCGTCCGCGGCATGATCGTGAAACCGTTCGTGACGCAACGTCCGGCGGCCGTTGGGCGTCTCACCGGGTGTGATGGACCTTCCTGAGACCATGAACTCCGCCGACATACAGGACGGGGACGAGGACGAGCGAGTGCGGTCAGGCCCGCTGTGGCGCCATGCGCTGTGGGCGGTACTCGTCACCGTCACCGGGGTGGCGCTGGGGTGGCTGGGCGCCCTGTTCCGCATCGGCCCGGAGGAGTACGGCCTCCCGCCCGCCGCGCCGGGAGCGCTCTGGCCCTACCTGCTCGCCTGGGCCGGGATCGGCCTGGTGCTGAGTGCCGTCCTGCGGTTCGTGGCGACCAGGGTGCCCGTCTACTCCCCGTCGGAGGTCCTCATCGGCACCGTCATGATCGGCACCCGACTGTCCCTGGGCTGGCGGCCGGAGCCCCTCGAAGTCACGGGCCTGGCCGCCGCCGCACTGCTCCTGGTGACCATCTGGTGCGCCGTCGCCCTGCGCGGGGCGGCCGTGGTGCGACGGTCCGGGGACGCTTCGGGGGCTGTCTAAGCGGTCGCTAAGTCCGTTTCTCGTTGCGTGAGGGCCGGACCGGGGTCAGATATTCGGTGTTCTGCGCGCCCCGTGAGGACACAAGATGGTGCGCATGACTTTGGCCACGCCCGTACTGCACACCGCCCGCCTGCGACTTCGGCCCTTCACCGACGCTGACGCGGACCTTCTCTTCGCGCTGCACAGCAGCACCTACGTGATGCGCTACTGGGACTCCCCGCCGTGGACCGAACATGCCCGCGCGGAGCGTTTCCTCGCGATGTGCCGGAAGATGGCGGACGAAGGCACCGGGGCGCGGGTGGCCATCGAACGTGCTTCTGACGGGGCCTTCGTCGGCTGGTGCGGTCTGACCGAATGGGACGAGGAATATCGCAGCGCGTCGCTGGGCTACGCCCTCGACGATGCGATGTGGGGCCACGGCTACGCGACGGAAGCCGCGCACGCCGTGCTGGAGTGGGCATTCGACACGCTGGACCTGAACCGAGTTCAGGCCGAGGCCGATACGCGCAACGTGGCATCTGCCCGGGTCCTGGAGAAGAACGGTTTCGTGCGTGAAGGGACGCTGCGGGAGGACTGTGTGGTGAACGGCGACGTCTCCGACTCATGGGTGTTCGGTCTGCTCAGGCGAGAGTGGCGGCCGAGGACGTGACGAATCCAACCCGTGAAGTGCGGCGCTGACTCCGTTTCTGGTAGGGGCCTCGTCCAGGTTGGGTCAAGAAGCCTTGGCGTGTGAGGCATCCGAGCCGGCTAAGAACTCCTGACGCAACGCCCCTGCGTGGGAGGACTGCCAGTGCACGGCATCATGACGGCAGTCGACGCGGGCGTGGGGAGCAGGGATGGCCGAGAGCAGCAGCGTGGATTTGATTCTCCTGGCCGACGAGGGGAGCAGTGTTCTGGTTCGGGTTCTGGGTCGTCACATGCCGGGGGTGCTGCCCTGGCACGACTTCCTCGACGCGGAGATCGTGGTCACCAGCGGGTTCGCGCAGGGGCACCTGGAAGTGTGCCTTGCGCCGGACGATGTGGACTGCTGGTCCGAGGTCCTGGATGTGCTCGTCGCTGGGCGGGATGCGTCGTGGATGGACGATGGACGCAACCCCGAGATCAGTTTTGAGCCCACCAGCCAGGACGGAGTTGTCGTGGTCGCGGTGGAGGACCATGCCGGATCGGGGACATCGGTCCGCGTTCCGGTGCGCCTGGCCGAGGGGTGGGCCGCGGAGCATCGCAGGCGGTTGGAGCGTGTTCGGGCGGCCTGGCCCCAGGAGGTTGTGGAGACATCCTCGGGCACTTACGAGTGGCGCCGCTGAACTGCCTTGAGTCGGCGCCAGCAGATGAGCGCGCACCTCAGTGTGAGGAAGGCTGCGTGGATGTCGTCGCGGATCTCCCAGCGGATCCGCAGGCGGCGAAACCAGTGCAGGTGGGCGAAGGCCCTTTCCGCGAAACATCTTTGAGCGCCCAGGCCAGAGCCGTGCTCGGTGCCCCGGCGGGGGATCACCGGCTTCACGCCGAGGTCCCAGACGAGGCGGCGGTACTTGTCATGGTCGTGGCGTCGGTGGTCCAGTGGTGCTTGCTACCGCCTCTGCCCCGGTCCGCAGGGCTTCGTCCGGTCTTGGAGCCCCTTTTGACGCGCGGATGCGGGAGCCGTCGACCGCGGCCCTGGAGAAGCCCAGGGCGTCCGCACTACGAAGCCCGCAGCGTTCGGGACGCATCCCGGATGCGTCCTCCTGGAGGCGATCCGGGCCGCTGTGGTGGAACAGGTGGGCACGCAGTGGCCGAGGCACACGCCGCGCCGCGCAGGCGAACTGCCTTCACCAGAGGCGTTGTCAGAGGCACCGGCTAACGTGATCACATGACAGAGACAGGCACCAAGGCCATTGGCATCCGGCCGCGCCAGTTCCACGAGACGTCCGGGCTCGAGGACTGGCGTGTGGTGGGGGAGGGCGCGTGCGCGTACTTCCGTACGGGGTCGTTCACGTCCAGCGTGCGGTTCCTCCAGGCCATCAGCGAGTTGCCCGGCCTCGAGGCGGACCACCCCGACGTCGACGTGCGCGGCGAGGGCGTCCTCGTACGGCTGATCACGGTCAGCGGTGACTACTACGGGCTCACCGAGCGCCATCTCGAACTGGCCCGCCGGATATCCGAGGTGGCGCGTGGCTGGGGGATCGTCGCGGATCCCTCGGCCGTGCAGACCGTGCAGGTCACCGTGGATGCGCTGAACGTTCCTGAGGTGGTGGCGTTCTGGCGGGCGCTGCTCGGCTACCAGGACCGTGCGGGCAGCCCGGAGGACTTGGTCGACGCGCTGCGCAGGGGCGTGCCGTTCTACTTCCAGCGGATGGACGAGCCGAGGCCGCAGCGCAACCGGGTGCACGTCGACGTGTGGGTGCCGTACGACCAAGCAGAGGCCCGGATCGCGGCGGCGCTCGCGGCGGGCGGCCGGCTGGTGAGCGACGCGGACGCCCCGGACAACTGGGTGCTCGCCGACCCCGAGGGCAACGAGGTGTGCGTGGGGGTGGCGGGGCCGCCGGTCAGGCCGCGGAGTTGAGGGTCCCGCGTCCGAGTTCGGGGGAGGTGCGGGGCTTGCGCAGGGCGAGGTAGAGGGCGATGCCCCAGCCGATGCCGGAGCCGCCCAGCAGTACGTTGACGGCGAGGATCAGCCAGCGCTTCTCGTGGGTGCGGTTGAAGGCGATCAGGGAGGGCAGCAGGTAGACGACCATGAGGACGATGGCCAGGGGGACGGCAAGCGTGATCTCCATGGGGGTCACAACTCCTTCGCGGTGGTACGTGGTCAGGTGCCGCGCCGGGGCGCGCCTGGCGGTGGACCGGGGCGGGCGGTGCCGCCCGTGCGTGCCACGCCAGGTTCCATGTAAAGCATGGTACCTGGCGATGCAAGGTAGGTACAGAGGGGCTTCGACGATCCCGGCGAAGGCTGTCAGCTGTCAGCCGTCTTCTGCCGGGCCCGGTGCCGGTGCTGGCATCGGTACCGACACCGCTTCCGGTTGCTTCGCGTCGGGCGCGGTCGTCCAGGGCCAGGCGGCCGCCGCAACCTCCGTCCCGGACCCGGACCCGGACCCGGACCCGGACCCGGACCCGGCCTCGGACCCGAGGCCGGCCCCTGCCGTCGCCGCGTCGAGGAGACCGATCATGCGGAACGCCGCGTCGGTGAGGCCGCCGAAGGTGTAGCGGCGCGGCCCCGTGGGACTGTGCGCGGGCTGGTAGCCCACCAGGTTCCAGGTGTAGACGGGGACATGTGCCGGGACGGGGTCGGTCGCGGGGCGGACGTCGTACGTGGCCGCCTGCTCGTCGGTGACGATCACCACGCGGTCGTGGTCCCGGTAGTGCTTGCGCACCGCCGTCGCGGTGTACGTGCCTCCCAGGCTTCGGAAGCGCTCCAGCACGCCGAGCACCGGCTCGCCCCGCTCGTACGGTACGGACGCGCTGCCCCAGCCGAACTCCACCAGGTCGGCCTGCTCGGCGCGCAGCGCCAGGGCGGTGCCGAACAGGGCGGCGGCGTCGGCCCGGGTGAGCTTGGACCGTTCGGAGACGGTGTCCCAGAACATCGAGTCCGAACGGTCCACCAGGACCAGCGTCCGCCCCGGCAGCGCGGGCACGTTGGCGAGGGAGTGGCCGAGCGCGCGCTCCAGCGCCTCCGACCAGCGCGGTGACGGCGCGTGCCGGTGCGCGGCCAGGTAGCGGAACGGGAACTGGCGGGAGCGGGCGACCTCGTGGGGGTCCTCGATCCGCGCGGCGACCTGGGCCGCCACCTCGTCCGTGAGGCCAGCCTCGTCGAAGTTGCGCAGGTTGCGCAGCAGCGCCATCGGGCCCATGGACGGCAGCACGGCCTCCCAGGCGGCGGCGTCCATGGGCCCGTGCAGCCAGCCCGCGAGCGCCTCCCAGGTCATGCCCGCCGCCGCGAGGCGTTCGGCCCCGCCGGGACCGGTCACCAGGGCCCGACGCCTGCCGGGTTCCACCGCCATGAGTGCGTGGCGGGCGGTCAACAGGGCGTCGGAGACGGGCGGAACGGCCCGCTCGGGGTGGTGGCGGCGGTCCAGGGCGTACCGGAAGAGCGGGCCCTGCCAGGGCTTGTCCGGATCGGGCGAGGCGTGCACGAGGTTGAGGACGTCGCCGAAGCGGAAGTCCCTGGATGCGGTGTCGTACTTGAGCAGGGAGCGGGACGTGTAGAGGCGGCGCACGGCGTCGGCGACGCCCCGCTTGACGGGCTGGGGCACGTTCCTGCCGTACGACGCGGTCCAGTGGGCGAGCAGTTCCCCGGGTTCGTCGGCGCGCTGGAGGACGGAGTCGACCACGGACCTGTTGGACGGTCCCGTGGACACCCCGGCCGCGAGCCGGGCCCTGACGTACACGGCGGCGCCCCGCAGGGCGGCGGTGCGCTGGTTGCCCTCCGCGCGCAGCCAGCGCAACAGGCCGGCGGTCCAGTCGGGGTCCTCGATGGCGAGCCGGGCGACGAGGCGGGCGTAGCGGGCGTCCCGCTCCTCGGCGCTCTCGTAGTACGTCGGTTGTGACACCAGGCCGCCGACGGCGAGCAGGAAGAGCTCCTCGCGCGGTGCGCGGGCGTGGGCGGGCGCGCCCGCGTGGGTGCGGAGGCCCGGCGCGGGGACCAGCGCGGGGGACCGGAGCCGTTCGGTGCGCACGAGGTCGAGGGAGCGGGCGGCCGCGGCGATGTGCGGCGCCACGAGCATCCGGGGCCAGGGCTTGGGGACGCGCGGGGTGTAGCGAGGACGACGAGGCAGTGAATCCCCCTGGATACGGACGAGTTCGATGGGCTGGGCGCCCCTGCCCGAGGGGTGGCACGGGAGGAAGTGGTGGCGCGGAGCGGAGTGGTGGCGCCGCGCCCACCGAGATCAGAAGTGGCGGCGGCGTCACTTGGATGTCGAAGGAAGTAGCCGCAGCCGGGCGCACCGGGGGCGCGGTCGCTGCACCAACGTACAAGGAGCAACCAGCCGTCGACCAGCGATTATTGCGGTTCCTCGCCCGGCCCTCGCCCGGCCCCGGCCAGGAACTGGCCGGACTCCCCACCCGGCGCGCGGTGCCTCCCCCCGGGTCCCGGGGACCCAGGGCGACCATTTCCTCTTGAAATCAAGAGGAGCTTTGGCCATTGCCGAGTCACGAAAATAAATGTCGCGATTTTGTCACAGAGAATGATCATGACGATAAGCCCCTGGGCTGGCATTACTCTCAGCTACTAGAACGGAGTTGCGTATTCCGGCTGTGTCAGAAAGCTCTTTCAGAGTTCAAGTACTCCTCGCGGGGGCCTCGACGAGTCATATGCTCTTCTTCATCGAAAGGCCACTTCTTGAGGGGGAGGTGCGCATGCTCGGCACACTTCGGCCTGCGCGCACGGGGGTTCGGGTCGGACGGGACGCAACAGGCGCCCGGATCGCGACCAGGGGAACCAGACGGAGAACCGGCGCCCGCTGAGCGCCGCTGCTGACCAGCGACAGGGGTAGCGACAGCGGCAGCGGCGGCAGTGGCGGCAACGGCGCCAGCGATGGCGCCGCCCACGGCGCGCCGCGACGGCGTCAGCATCCAGCGGCCACACAAATCCGCGCACACCTATTCGCGCACACATCCGAAACAACTCACCGGATCCGCCACCACCATTCCCGTGACGGAAATCCACGACGCCCGCACACGCTTTCCTTTCGGGGGCGCTGCTTTTCCCGTCCCCGGCGCACGGAGCGCGCCTTTTCGCGCCCGAATGCGCCCGTGTACCACCCCGCCGCGCCACCGCGCCAGAACTCATCTCGCACCTCAGTGCACCCATCCGCATTCACGTCCCAGGGGGGATCCGTCATGCACGTCTGCGTACTCGGACAGGGTTACGTCGGTCTGCCGCTCGCGCTCCGGGCCGCCGAGGCCGGCCACCAGGTCGTCGGCTACGAACCCGACACCACCCGCCGCACGCGCCTCGCCGACGCCGACTCCTACGTCGAGGACATCAGTTCCGAGCGGCTCGCCGACGCCCTCGCGACCGGCAACTACCGGCCCACCGGCGACCCCGACCAGGTCAAGGGCTTCGACGTCGCCGTCATCACCGTGCCCACCCCGCTCACCGACCGGGCGCCCGACCTCACCTGCGTGCGGGACGCCGCCGAGCTCCTCGCCACCCGCCTCGAACCGGGCGCGACCGTCGTCCTGGAGTCCACGACCTACCCCGGTACCACCCGGGACACCCTGGTCCCCATTCTGGAGGCCGGCTCCGGGCTCACCGCCGGGCGCGACTTCCACGTCGGCTTCAGCCCCGAGCGCATCGACCCCGGCAACGAGACCTGGCGCCTGGAGAACACCCCCAAGGTCGTCGCCGGGCTCACCGACGGCTGCCTGCGCCGGGTGAAGGAGTTCTACGGCACCGTGGTCGAGCACACGGTGCCCGCCTCCGGACTCGAAGAGGCCGAGCTGGCCAAGGTGTTCGAGAACACCTACCGCCACGTCAACATCGCCCTCGTCAACGAACTCGCCAAGCTCGGCCACCTGTTGGGCATCGACGTGGGCAACGCCCTGGACTGCGCGGCCACCAAGCCGTTCGGCTTCCACCGCTTCACCCCGGGCCCCGGAGTCGGCGGCCACTGCCTGCCCATCGACCCCGTCTACCTCTCCCACCACGTGCGCCGCCGGCTGGGCGAGACCTTCCGCTTCGTCGAACTCGCCCAGGAGGTCAACGAGCGCCAGCCCGCCTACGTCGTCGAGCGCCTCCAGAGCGCCCTCAACGACCGGGGCCAGTGCCTCAAGGGCGCCCGCGTCCTCGCCCTCGGACTCGCCTACAAGGCGGGCACCTCCGACACCCGCGAGTCACCCGCCCGGCACGTCATCGAGCTGCTCTCCCGGCGCGGCGCCACGGTCACCGTCGTCGACCCGCACGCCCCGTACGAGAGCGGTCTGCGTGTCCACCGGCAGCTGCGCGCCGGGCAGTTGAGGGACTGCGACGCGGTGCTCGTGCTCACCGACCACCCCGAGTTCGACCACGACCTCATCCACGCCCACGCCCCGTACGTCTTCGACACCCGCCGCGCGCTGAGCGCGGGCGACCGGGTCGAGCACCTGTGACGCCCACCCCGCACCTCGCCCCGGCCCCCACGACGTAGAACGCACCAGCACACCCACTACGACAGCACCGAGAACCACAACACCGAGAAGCACAACACCCATCACGACAAGACCCATTACGACAACAGCCCGCGAAAGGCACCCCCGTGTACGGAAAAGGAACGCTCGCCCAGACCGGCGTCGGCTTCACCATCCTCGGCGTCTCCGCGTCGCTGAGCCTGGTCGCCGCACTCGCCGTGACCCTCGTCATCGTCGGTGCCCTCGGGTACCGCTACGCCACCCGGAGCAAGCGCCATGCCGCCTAAGTCCCACCGCTCGTGGCTGCAGACCGCGGCGACGGCCCTGGTGATGGGCGCGGTGGCCGCCTGGGCCGCCGCGTCCCACTCCCTCAACCACGTGTCCGGCATCTTTCTCGGCGTCTACTACATCCTGCTGACGCTCTCGGTCCTCATCTACATGGCGCTGGCCGCCTTCCCGGCCCGCAGCCCCTACAAGCGCGCCGCCCCCGGCACGGTCGCGGCGATCGTCCCCTCGTACAACGAACCCAGCCTGGACGGCCTGTACGCCACGGTCCGTTCGCTGCTCGACCAGTCCCGCGAGGTCGCCCACGTCCACGTCGTCGACGACGGCTCGGCGACCCCCGTCGTGCCCTTCGACCACCCCAAGGTGACCTGGCACCGGCAGGACAACGGCGGCAAGCGCACGGCACAGGCCACGGCGCTGCGGTACATGCGCGAGCACGGCCAGGACGCCGACTACGTCCTGACCGTCGACTCCGACTGCGACGTCCACCACGACGCCGTGTGGCAGATGCTCCGCGTCATGAACGACAGCCGCGTCCAGGGCTGCACCGGAACCGTCCTCGTGCGCAACCGCCGCGACGGCCTCCTCGCCCGCCTCGCCGACCTCAACCTCTTCGTCTTCTGCGTGCTCAGCCGGGGACTGCGCTCCACCATCGGCGTGGTCAACCCCACCTCGGGAGCGCTCTCGCTCTACCGCGCCGGCGTCCTCACCGACAACCTGGACCACTACCTGGAGTCGGGGAACGACGGCGACGACCGGCAGTTGTGCGACTACGCCCTGATGCGGGGCCGCGTCGTCTCCGTACCCCGGGCGTACGTCACCACCGACATGCCGCACACCGTCAAGGGCACCTACCGCCAGCGGCTGCGCTGGGGGAAGTCGGGCTGGCGCTTCATCCCTTGGGAGATGACCAACCTGCCCACCGCCGCCATGGCGACCCGCCTCGTCGAGGTCTGCACCGAAGTGCTGCTGCCGATCCTCTACATCGGACTTTTCGCCAACGTGATCCGCAGCGGCTCACCGTCGTTCCTGCCGCACGCCTTCGCCACCGCCGCGGTGTTCATGGTCGCGGAGTCGCTCTTCTACGCACTGCTGCGCCCCGGCCTCAGCCGCGTGGAGCGGATCACGGCACCGCTCCTGGTACCGCTCTACACGCTGATGATGTTCTTCCTGGTGTACCCGGCGAAGTACTGGTCGATCACCAAGGTCAAGTCCCACGCCTGGCACACCAGGGAGGTCAAGGCACCCGAACTGCTGGGCGCGGGACCACGGTTGGAGACGTCGTAGCGGGGATGGGCGGCGTGGGCGGTGCCGGGCTAGGGCGTGTCTGATGGCTCTTGTCCGGAGGGTGGATCTGCTGCTGTTCCGGGCAGGGGCCTGGCATGGTGCGTCGGCATGAACTGAGCAATGC
>NZ_JBEOYE010000075.1:0-45855 GCF_040296945.1 Streptomyces sp. NPDC001941
ACCGCGCGCGCACGGGTCGGCGCCCCCGGCCGGGACGCGGCGCCCCGCCCGCGCGCGGGCCCGGTCCGCCACGCCGTCCACGACGCCCGCGTTCGTCCCGTCCCTGCCGGGGCCCGCCCTCCCGGCTGGACCGCGGTACGCGCGCCGGGCGGCCTGGGCGGTGGTCGGGTGGATCGCGGCCCTCCTGCTGCTCGCGCTGACCCTCCGGGGCGTCGCCCAGGGGAGCGGCCCGGGGAACGTGATCGCCGGGCTGGTGCTCGGGGCCATCGCGCTGGCCGGACTCGTCTGGTCCGTACGCGCCGTGGCGCAGTCCGGCGTCCTGGCCAGGACGCGGGCCGCGGCGGCGGTGGGGATCCTGCTGCACGCCCTGCTGGTCTTCCGGTCGGTCACGCTGTTCATCGCAGGGCTGTGAGACAGGGGTGTGGGACCGGGCTGTGGGGCCGGCCGCGCGGAGGCCCGGGCTCCTCGTGCCCGGCCGACGGTGGCGGTGACGGCGCGTGCGGCAGAATGGCCCTGCCCTGCCGGCAGACGAGTGATGGAACGGCGATATGACGACTGCAGCGGTTGACGACGTGTCCTCCGACCACGGGACGGGGGGCGCACGCGGTTCCGTGGGGGGCGGGCGCGCGTTCGCGTGGCTGCTGGTGATCACCGGCGCGATGGGGCTGCTCGCCGCCTGGGTCATCACGATCGACAAGTTCAAGCTGCTGGAGGACCCCAACTTCACGCCGGGGTGCAGCCTCAACCCCATCGTGTCCTGCGGCAACATCATGAAGAGCGAGCAGGCCTCGGTCTTCGGCTTCCCGAACCCGATGCTCGGCCTGGTGGCGTACGGCGTCGTGATCGCCGTCGGCGTCAGCCTGCTGGCCGGGGCCCGCTTCCCGCGCTGGTACTGGCTGGTGTTCAACGCGGGCACGCTCTTCGGCGTCGTCTTCTGCGCCTGGCTGACGTACCAGTCGCTGTACAACATCAACTCGCTGTGCCTGTGGTGCTGCCTGGCCTGGGTCGGCACCATCGTGATGTTCTGGTTCGTCACCGCGCACAACGTCCGCAACGGGCTGCTGCCCGCGCCGAACTGGCTGCGCGGCTTCCTCGACGAGTTCACCTGGGTGCTGCCGGTCCTGCACATCGGCATCATCGGCATGCTGATCCTGACCCGCTGGTGGGACTTCTGGACCAGCTGACCGGTGCGGGCGGCGTTGTCAGTGCCCTGACTTAGGGTGGGTCGACGTGGAGCCCGATCTGTTTACCGCAGCCGCCGAAGAGCGCCAGGAGAAGGACCCGTCCAGCAGCCCGCTGGCGGTCCGGATGCGCCCGCGCACCCTCGACGAGGTGATGGGCCAGCAGCACCTGCTCAAGCCGGGGTCGCCGCTGCGGCGGCTGGTCGGCGAGGGCGGGGGAGGCCCGGCCGGGGCGTCCTCGGTGATCCTGTGGGGACCGCCGGGGATCGGCAAGACGAC
Organism: Streptomyces sp. NPDC001941; assembly: GCF_040296945.1. Lineage (NCBI taxonomy): Bacteria > Bacillati > Actinomycetota > Actinomycetes > Kitasatosporales > Streptomycetaceae > Streptomyces > Streptomyces sp. NPDC001941. The sequence goes on from NZ_JBEOYE010000075.1 coordinate 1,461, forward strand.
CCTGGCGTACGTGGTGTCCAAGGCGACCAACAAGCGGTTCGTGGAGCTGTCCGCGATCACCGCGGGCGTCAAGGAGGTCCGGGCCGTCATCGACGGCGCCCGGCGCGCGGCCGGCGGCTTCGGCAAGGACACCGTCCTCTTCCTCGACGAGATCCACCGCTTCTCCAAGGCCCAGCAGGACTCGCTCCTGCCGGCCGTGGAGAACCGCTGGGTGACCCTGATCGCGGCGACCACGGAGAACCCGTACTTCTCCGTGATCTCCCCGCTGCTCTCCCGCTCGCTGCTGCTCACCCTCGAACCGCTCACCGACGACGACCTGAGCGGACTGCTGCGGCGCGCGCTCACCGAGGAGCGCGGCCTGGGCGGCGCGGTCACGCTGGCCGAGGACGCCGAGGCGCACCTGCTGCGTATCGCGGGCGGGGACGCGCGGCGCGCGCTGACCGCCCTGGAGGCGGCGGCCGGGGCGGCCCTGGCCAAGCACGAGGAGGAGATCACGCTCTCCACGGTCGAGGAGACCGTGGACCGGGCGGCGGTGACCTACGACCGCGACGGCGACCAGCACTACGACGTGGCCAGCGCGCTCATCAAGTCCATCCGCGGCTCCGACGTGGACGCCGCGCTGCACTACCTGGCCCGCATGATCGAGGCGGGCGAGGACCCGCGCTTCATCGCCCGGCGCCTGATGATCTCGGCCAGCGAGGACATCGGCCTGGCCGACCCGGCGGCCCTGCCGCTCGCGGTGGCGGCGGCGCAGGCGGTCGCGATGATCGGCTTCCCGGAGGCCGCGCTCACCCTGTCGCACGCCACGATCGCGCTGGCGCTGGCGCCCAAGTCCAACACCGCGACGCTGGCGATCGGGGCCGCGCGCGCGGACGTGCGCAACGGCCTGGCCGGCCCGGTCCCGGCCCACCTGCGCGACGGCCACTACAAGGGCGCGGCCAAGCTGGGGCACGCGCAGGGGTACGTGTACCCGCACGACGTGCCGGGCGGGATCGCGGCGCAGCAGTACGCACCGGACGAGATCCACGGCCGCCACTACTACGAGCCGACGCGGTACGGGGCGGAGGCGAGGTACGCGGACGTGGTGGAGAAGGTAAGGGAGCGCCTCAAGGGGGAGTAGGGGCGCTGCCCACGAGGCGCGGGGGCCGGGGCGGTCATAAGCTCGGGCCATGATCAGACGTGGTGTCGGGGTCGGCGTGCTCCTCGTGGTGACGGCCACCGCCTGCGCCCACCCCGGGGACGGCCCCTCCGCCGCGGCGAGGTCCAGCGCGGCCGCGCTCGTCTCGGCCGTGCCGCTGGTCAGCCCCGGTTTCCCGCCCGACCCGGCCCGGGCCAGGGAGCAGCTGGCGAAGCTCACCGTGGCGTGGGGCAAGAACTGGGAGACGTACAAGCGCGCCGAGTTCGGCGAGACGTGGTCCGACGACACCGACGCCCCGGGCGGGCGCAACGGCTGCGACACCCGCGACGACGTGCTGCGCCGGGACCTGAGCGACCTGCGGGTCGGCGACCGCAACCCGTGCGTGGTCCTCTCGGGCGTCCTGCACGACCCGTACACCGGCAAGGAACTGCCCTACTCCTACCGGCGCGCGTCCCAGATCCAGACGGACCACGTGGTCGCGCTCGGGGCGGCCTGGCGGGCCGGCGCGTACGGCTGGACGCCCGCGCGGCGGCTGGCGTACGCCAACGACCTGGACGTGCTGCTCGCCGCCGACAAGCAGACCAACTACGACAAGAGCAGCAAGACCCCGGACAAGTGGAAGCCCCCGCGCCAGGCGTACTGGTGCGAGTACGGCCGCCGCTGGACCGGCATCAAGGCCAAGTACGGGCTGACCGTCACGGCTCCGGAGAAGCTCGCGCTCCAGGACCTGCTCGCCACCTGCCCCTGAGGAAGTCCCCGGGGGCTCAGGAGCGCGCCGCCTCGAAGAGGGTGCGCATCGCGCGGCGCAGCCCGGTCACGTCGGCGACCGGCTCGGGGAAGTCGAAGCGCACGTCGAAGCAGTGCCCGCGCGGCCCGTGCCCGTCGCTGAAGCGCAGCCGCAGGCCGAAGCGGTCCAGGGCCAGCGGGGCCGCCCGGAGGTCCGCCGCGCCCGCCGCCCGCTCGCCCAGGAGCGTCCGCAGCTCGCGCACCTGCCCGCCGTGGACGGAGGCCAGGTGCTGGAGGAGTTCCGTCTCGTGCTCGACGAGCGGGTCCGGGGCCGCCGCCGCGAAGTCGTCCGGCTCCACCGCCTGGGCGCCCCACAGGTCGTCCACGTACGCCTCGCCGACCTCCAGGCGCAGCAGCATCCGGCCGGGCTCGGCGACGCCGGGCACCCGGGTCAGCCAGCCCGACACCCAGGCGCGGCCCCGGATGCGGTGCGGGACGGAGACCGGGGCCACGTCCGTGAGCTCCAGCACGGCGGACAGCTCGTCGTCCTGGGCGTGGGTGGCGGCCCGTACCGCCGGGGAATCGGCCGGGAACAGCAGGTAGACCTCGCCGTCCTCGCCGACCGTGCGACCCTCGGGGACGAGCTGCTCGGGCAGGGGGGCCTCGACCCCCGGCACGACCAGCACCGCGGAGCATGTACTCTGTACGAGAGTTCGTGTGCGCTCGGCTGCTGACGGCATCCGGGTGGTTTCAAGTCCGCTGGGACGCGGCTGACCACGATCTGATCGGACCTCCGTCACGTGACCGGCTCCCTCGAGGATGCCGGGGCCGCCCCCTTGGGTTTTCAGGGTAGCGGCCTTCTTCGTGCTGTCCGTGACGTGACTGGTGTTCCCCGGACGAGACATGCGATCTCCTTGAGTAAGGTGAGCCTAACCTAACCTACAACGGAGGTCTGGAGAACGTGCCTAACCAGTCGCGTCCCAAGGTCAAGAAGTCCCGTGCGCTCGGCATCGCCCTGACGCCGAAGGCCGTCAAGTACTTCGAGGCCCGCCCCTACCCGCCGGGCGAGCACGGCCGTGGCCGCAAGCAGAACTCGGACTACAAGGTCCGTCTGCTCGAGAAGCAGCGCCTGCGCGCCCAGTACGACATCAGCGAGCGCCAGATGGCCCGCGCCTACGACCGCGCCAAGAAGGCCGAGGGCAAGACGGGCGAGGCCCTGGTGGTCGAGCTCGAGCGCCGCCTCGACGCGCTGGTCCTGCGTTCGGGCATCGCCCGCACCATCTACCAGGCCCGCCAGATGGTCGTCCACGGCCACATCGAGGTCAACGGCGGCAAGGTCGACAAGCCGTCCTTCCGCGTGCGTCCCGACGACGTCGTGACCGTCCGCGAGCGCAGCCGCGCCAAGGTCCCCTTCCAGGTCGCCCGCGAGGGTGGCTACGACACGGACGGCGAGACCCCGCGCTACCTGCAGGTCAACCTGAAGGCCCTGGCGTTCCGCCTGGACCGTGACCCGCAGCGCAAGGAGATCCCGGTGATCTGCGACGAGCAGCTCGTCGTCGAGTACTACGCCCGCTGATCCAGCGGTAGCGGCCCCACCAGGCGCTTCAGCCCGCCGTCTCCCCACCGTTCCCGGTGGGCGAGCCGGCGGGCTTCCGCTTGTGCGGCCCCCGTCGCGCCTCCCGGGCCTGCGGTACGGCACGCTGCCCCGCCCCCCGCGCCACCGGCGGCTCCTCCCGCCGGGCCAGCGCCCGCTCCACCAGCGCGTCGAGCCCGAGCTCCGCGCCCTTCGCCCGGCAGCGCGCGTACCCCTCCGCGCCCAGCGCCTCCCCGGCCGTCCGCTCGCACACCGCCCGCGGCGCCCCGAAGTAGCCCGAGCCGAACAGCTGCACCCCCACCGACTCCCACACCGGCGCCGCCGCCCCCTGCAGCACCGCGGCCTCCGCCGGATCGCCCTCGCACGCCGTCACCAGCGCGAGCAGCTCGACGGCGAGCACCAGGCCCACCAGGTCGTGGAAGGCGTGGTCGATGGCGATGCACTCGGCCAGCAGCTCCCGCGCCCGCCCGTGCTCCCCGCGCGTCCACGCCGCGTACGCCAGGACGTACAGCGCGTACGCCCGGGTCCACAGCTCACCGCGCTCCGCGCAGACCGCGCGGACCTCCTCGCACACCTCCACCGCCGCCGCCAGGTCGCCCTGGAAGGCCAGCGCCATCGCCAGCTCCACCCGGCCCATCAGCACGTTGCTGTTCAGCTCGCCCAGCTCCGCGTACTGCCCCAGGGCCCGCCGCAGCAGCTCCTCCGCGCGCGGCATGTCGTCCGAGAGCAGCGCCAGACAGCCCAGCCGGTGCGTGGAGTACGCCGCCGCCACCGGGTTGCCCGTCCGCGCGGCCCCCTCGCGGCACTCGTGCAGCGCCCCCACCGCACCCGTGCCGTCGCCCTGCAGCACCGCCACGTACCCCAGCACCCACAGCGCCTTCAGCCGCGCCTCGTCGTGGGCCGGCTCCGCCGACTCCTGCGCCACCGCCCGGTCCAGCCAGTGCCGGCCCTCCGCCAGCCGCCCGCAGCCCACCCAGTAGAACCACAGGGTCCCCGCCAGGTGCTGGGCCAGGTGCGTCTCGTGCGGGTCCTCCAGGCACAGCTCGATGGCCGCCCGCAGGTGCGGCAGCGCGCTCTCGGTGGTCGCCGCCACCTCCGGCTGCCGGGCGCTGAACCAGTCCAGCTCGCACCAGGTCGCCAGGCCCATGTACCAGTCGCGGTGGCGCCGCCGCATCCGCGCGGTGTCGCCCATGGCCTCCAGCCACTCCGCCCCGTACGCCCGCAGCGTGTCCAGCATCCGGAAGCGCACCCCGGCGGACGTGTCCTCGCGGGCCACCACCGACTGCGCCAGCAGCTCCTCCAGGACCTCCAGCACCTCGTCCGCGGGCAGCCCGGCGCCCGCGCACACGTACTCCGCCGCGTCCAGGTCGAAGGGCCCGGGGAAGACCGAGAGCCGGGCCCACAGCAGCCGCTCGCGCGGCGCGCACAGCTCATGGCTCCAGCCCACGGCCGTCCGCATCGTCTGGTGGCGCGGCAGCGCCCCGCGCCGCCCCCCGCTCAGCAGCCGGAAGCGGTCGTCGAGCCGGTGCAGCACCTGCTCCACCGAGAGCGCCGGCAGCCGCCCCGCCGCCAGCTCCAGGGCCAGCGGGATCCCGTCAAGGCGGCGGCACAGCTCGGCCACCGAGCCCGGGTCGGCCGTGCGGAAGCCGGGCGTCCCGGCCGCCCGGTCGGCGAACAGCCGCACCGCGTCCTCCTGCGCCATCGGGTCCAGCCGCTGCACCGCCTCGCCGTCCAGGCGCAGCGTGCGCCGCCCCGCCGCCAGCACGGTCAGGCCCGGACAGCGCCGCAGCAGGTCCCGCACCAGGGCCGCGCAGGGCTCCACCAGGTGCTCGAAGCCGTCGAGGACGAGCAGCAGCCGCCGCTCGGCCAGGTGCTCGGCCAGCACGTCGCGCGGGGACCGGGAGGTGTGGTCGGTCAGCCCGAGCGCCCCGGCCACCTCGTGGTCCAGCAGCTCCGGGTCGCGCAGCAGGGCCAGCTCGGCCAGCGCGGCGCCGTCGGCGTAGCGGTGCCGGGCCGCGGCGGCGCCGCGCAGCACCAGCCGGCTCTTGCCCACGCCGCCCGCTCCGACCACCGTGACCAGGCGGGACCGGTCCAGCAGGCGCCTCAGCTCCGCCAGCTCCCCGGACCGTCCCACGAACCGGTTGAACTCCGCCGGGAGGTTGCTCCGTCGCATGGGACACGGAGCGTACTGAGTCGGCCCCGCTCCGTACAATCGTCACCCCGTTCTCCTTCCCTCCGGACCGCAAATGCGGTACGGGGACCGCCCCGGGGCGCGATAGGGTCGGAGGTCGAGAGAAGTCTTCGAAGGTGCCCCCGACGACGAGCAGAGAGCGGTGCGCAGTGACCGGTGGAGAGGTGGCCGGGATCCTGGTGGCCGTCTTCTGGGCGATCCTGGTCTCCTTCCTCGCCGTGGTGCTGGTGAGGCTGGCCCAGACGCTCAGGGCGACCACCAAGCTGGTGGCGGACGTGACCGAGCAGGCCGTGCCGCTGCTCGCGGACGCCTCGGCGACGGTGCGCTCCGCGCAGACCCAGCTGGACCGGGTCGACGCCATCGCGTCCGACGTCCAGGAGGTCACCTCCAACGCGTCGGCGCTGTCCACCACGGTCGCCTCGACCTTCGGCGGCCCGCTGGTCAAGGTCGCGGCGTTCGGCTACGGCGTGCGCCGGGCGATCAGCCGGGGCAAGGACGAGGCGCCGCGCCCCCAGGCCCGGCGCACCGTGGTCGTCGGCCGCACCGTACCGTCCGCCAGGCGCCGCAAGCAGAAGGACTGAAGCCGCGATGTTCCGCCGTACGTTCTGGTTCACCGCGGGCGCAGCGGCCGGTGTGTGGGCCACCACCAAGGTCAACCGCAAGCTCCGGCAGCTGACGCCCGAGAGCCTCGCCGCGCAGGCGGCGAACAAGGCCGTCGAGACCGGCCACCGGCTCAAGGACTTCGCACTCGACGTGCGCGCGGGAATGGTCCAGCGCGAAGCCGAGTTGGGAGAGGCACTCGGGCTCGACGCCCCCGTCGACGCCGAACTGCCCTCCCCGCGCCGGGCACCGGCCCTGGACCGGGCCGCGCACCCCACCCACCACTCGTACCCCACGATTTCGTACAACCGGAATGAGGACCACTGATGGAGTCGGCTGAAATCCGCCGCCGCTGGCTGAGCTTCTTCGAGGAGCGCGGTCACACCGTCGTCCCTTCGGCGTCGCTCATCGCGGACGACCCGACTCTGCTCCTCGTGCCCGCGGGCATGGTGCCGTTCAAGCCCTACTTCCTGGGCGAGACCAAGCCGCCCTCCCCGACGCTGACCAGCGTCCAGAAGTGCGTGCGCACGCCGGACATCGAAGAGGTCGGCAAGACCACCCGGCACGGCACGTTCTTCCAGATGTGCGGCAACTTCTCCTTCGGCGACTACTTCAAGGAAGGCGCCATCCGCTACGCCTGGGAGCTGCTCACCAGCTCCGTGGCCGACGGCGGCTACGGCCTGGAGCCGGAGAAGCTCTGGATCACGGTCTACCTCGACGACGACGAGGCCGAGGCCATCTGGCGCGACAAGATCGGCGTCCCGGCCGAGCGCATCCAGCGCCTGGGCAAGAAGGACAACTTCTGGTCCATGGGCGTCCCCGGCCCCTGCGGCCCCTGTTCCGAGATCAACTACGACCGCGGCCCCGAGTTCGGCGTCGAGGGCGGCCCGGCCGTCAACGACGAGCGGTACGTGGAGATCTGGAACCTGGTCTTCATGCAGTACGAGCGCGGTGCCGGCGACGGCAAGGAGGACTTCCCGATCCTGGGCGACCTCCCGTCGAAGAACATCGACACGGGCCTCGGCCTGGAGCGCCTGGCGATGATCCTCCAGGGCGTGCGCAACATGTACGAGACGGACACCCTCCGGGTCGTCATGGACAAGGCCACCGAGCTCACCGGCGTGGCCTACGGCGCCGCCGACGCCTCCGACGTGTCGCTGCGCGTGGTCGCCGACCACATCCGCACCTCCACCATGCTCATCGGCGACGGCGTCACGCCGGGCAACGAGGGCCGCGGGTACGTGCTGCGCCGCATCATGCGCCGCGCCATCCGCAACATGCGCCTGATGGGCGCCACCGGCCCGGTGGTCCAGGACCTGATCGGCGTCGTCGTCGACACGATGGGCCTGCAGTACCCGGAGCTGGTCACCGACCGCAAGCGCATCGAGACCGTCGCGCTCGCCGAGGAGGCCGCCTTCCTCAAGGCCATCAAGGGCGGCACCAACATCCTCGACACCGCTGTGACCGAGACCAAGGCCGCCGGCGGCACGGTCCTGCCCGGCGACAAGGCGTTCCTGCTCCACGACACCTGGGGCTTCCCGATCGACCTCACCCTGGAGATGGCCGCCGAGCAGGGCCTCGCCGTGGACGAGGACGGCTTCCGCCGCCTGATGAAGGAGCAGCGGGACCGGGCCAAGGCCGACGCCAGGGCCAAGAAGACCGGGCACGCCGACGTCTCCGCCTACCGCGAGATCGCCGACGGCTCCGGCGCCACCGAGTTCACCGGCTACGTCGCCACCGAGGGCGAGTCCACCGTCGTCGGCCTGCTGGTCAACGGCGTGCCCTCGCCCGCCGCCACCGAGGGCGACGAGGTCGAGGTCGTCCTCGACCGCACCCCCTTCTACGCCGAGGGCGGCGGCCAGCAGGCCGACCAGGGCCGCATCCGGCTGGACACCGGCGCCGTCATCGAGGTCCGCGACGTGCAGAAGCCGGTCCCCGGCGTCCACGTGCACAAGGGCGTCGTCCAGGTCGGCGAGGTCACCGTGGGCTCCTCGGCCCACGCGGTGATCGACGTCCGGCGCCGCCGGGCCATCGCCCGCGCCCACAGCGCCACCCACCTGACCCACCAGGCGCTGCGCGACGCCCTCGGCCCGACGGCCGCCCAGGCCGGTTCGGAGAACTCGCCCGGCCGCTTCCGCTTCGACTTCGGCTCGCCCAACGCGGTCCCGGGCGCCGTCCTCACGGACGTCGAGCAGAAGATCAACGAGGTGCTCTCGCGCGAGCTCGACGTGCACGCCGAGGTCATGAGCATCGACGAGGCCAAGAAGCAGGGCGCCATCGCCGAGTTCGGCGAGAAGTACGGCGAGCGGGTCCGCGTCGTCACCATCGGCGACTTCTCCAAGGAGCTGTGCGGCGGCACCCACGTGCACAACACCGCCCAGCTCGGCCTGGTCAAGCTGCTCGGCGAGTCGTCCATCGGCTCCGGCGTGCGCCGCGTGGAGGCCCTGGTCGGCGTCGACGCGTACAACTTCCTGGCCAAGGAGCACACGGTCGTCGCCCAGCTCCAGGAGCTGGTCAAGGGCCGCCCCGAGGAGCTCCCGGAGAAGATCTCCTCGATGCTCGGCAAGCTGAAGGACGCCGAGAAGGAGATCGAGAAGTTCCGCGCCGAGAAGGTCCTGCAGGCCGCCGCCGGGCTGGTGGACGGCGCCAAGGACGTCCGCGGCGTGGCCCTGGTCACCGGCCGGGTCCCGGACGGCACCTCCGCCGACGACCTGCGCAAGCTGGTGCTCGACGTGCGCGGCCGCATCCCGGGCGACCGGGCCGCCGTCGTCGCGCTGTTCACCACGGTCAACGGCAAGCCGCTGACGGTCATCGCCACCAACGAGGCCGCCCGCGAGCGCGGCCTCAAGGCCGGTGAGCTGGTCCGCACGGCCGCCAAGACCCTCGGCGGCGGCGGTGGCGGCAAGCCGGACGTCGCCCAGGGCGGCGGCCAGGACCCGGAGGCCGTCGGCCAGGCCATGGACGCCGTGGAGCGCCTCGTGGCGGAAACCGCCTGATGCGACGCGGACGCCGGCTCGCGATCGACGTCGGGGACGCCCGGATCGGGGTCGCCTCGTGCGACCCCGACGGGGTCCTCGCCACACCGGTGGAGACCGTGCCGGGACGCGACGTCCCGGCCGCCCACCGCCGGCTGAAGCAGATCGTGGACGAGTACGAACCGATCGAGGTCGTCGTCGGACTCCCCCGCTCCCTCAACGGGGGCGAGGGCCCGGCGGCCGCGAAGGTCCGGCTCTTCGCCGGGGAACTGGCCCGGGGCGTCGCGCCGGTGACGGTCCGTCTGGTCGACGAGCGGATGACGACGGTGACGGCGAGCCAGGGCCTGCGGGCCTCCGGGGTGAAGTCGAAGAAGGGCCGTTCGGTGATCGACCAGGCCGCCGCCGTGATCATCCTTCAGAACGCTCTTGAGTCCGAACGGGTATCAGGTAATCCGCCCGGTGAGGGCGTCGAAGTGGTCATCTGATCGCGATACGGTAACGTTCCGCGCGATGCGGCGGCATTCGAACAGCCGCCGCACGACGTAGAGGCGGACCGTCCGGACGCCTCGCGGCTGGTTGGGGATCGATGACTGATTATGGCCGGGGCCACGGCTCCGAACCGTGGCATCCCACGGACCCGTTGTACGGGGACCAGGGATGGGAAGGTCAGCAGGGTGCCGACGGCCACGCGACGTACGGCGGTCAGCACCAGCAGCAGTACCCGCAGGCCGCGCAGTACGACGGTCATGGCCAGGGCCAGGTCCCGCACGACCCGTACCAGCAGCAGCCCCAGCACTACGGTGACCAGCACTACGGACACCAGGGCTACCAGCAGGACCCCTACCAGCAGGACCCGTACCACCAGCAGCAGTCGCAGCAGGGCTACGGCGGCGGCCAGCAGCAGTACGCGACCGACTGGGACACCGGCCAGCAGGCGGCGATGCCGTACGCGGCCGGGGTCCCGGCCGATCCGTACGGCGGCCAGGCCCCCGACCTGTACGGCACCCCCGACGCCTACCCGCCGCCGCAGCCCCCGGGCCAGCGGCACGCCGAGCCCGGGCCCGAGGTGCCCGGGCACCAGGAGGAAGAGGAGAACCACCCCTTCTTCACCGGCGCCGACGCACCCGGCGACGACCGCGACGGCCGGGACGGCCGCGACGGGGACGCCCCGGCCGGCTCCCGCAGGGCCGGCCGCGGCAAGGGCGGCAAGGGCGGCAGGAACAAGAGCCGCAAGGGCAAGAACGGGATGGCCTGCCTGGTCGTCGCGGCCGTCCTGGTCGGCGGCGTGGGCGGCGTCGGCTACTTCGGGTACCAGTTCTGGAAGGGCCAGTTCGGCGCGGCCGAGGACTACTCCGGCGACGGCTCCGGCACGATCCAGGTCGAGATCCCCAAGGGCGCCGGCGGCTACGAGATCGGCATGATCCTCAAGAAGGCCGGCGTCGTCGCCAGCCAGGCCGCCTTCGTCTCGGCGCAGAACCAGAACCCGCAGGGCAAGCTGATCCAGGACGGCGTGTACACGCTGAAGAAGGAGATGTCCGCCAAGAGCGCGGTCGCCCTGATGCTGGACAAGGCCAGCCGCTCCAACTTCGTCATCCCCGAGGGCCGGCGCAACGCCTGGGTCTACGCGGAGATCGACAAGCGCACCGGCAGCAAGGCGGGCACCACCGCGGCCGTCGCCAAGTCCCAGGGCGCCAAACTCGGCCTGCCCGAGTGGGCCACCGGCCACCCCAACCTCAAGGACCCGCTGGAGGGCTTCCTCTTCCCGGCCAGCTACCCGGTCGCCCAGGGCTCCAAGCCCGAGGACGTGCTGCGCAAGATGGTCGCGCGGGCCAGCGCCGAGTACGCCAAGAAGGACCTGGAGGGCGAGGCGGAGAAGCTCGGCCTCGACGGGCCCTGGCAGCTCGTCACCGTCGCCAGCCTGGTGCAGGCCGAGGGCAAGACGGAGGACGACTTCCGCAAGATGGCGGAGGTCGTCTACAACCGCCTCAAGCCGACCAACACGCAGACGAACCAGAAGCTCCAGTTCGACTCCACGTACAACTACCTCCGGGGCACCAGCCACATCAAGATCTCCTCCAGGGAGATCAACGCCGACCCCGACCCGTACAACACCTACTACCACCGGGGCCTGCCGCCCGGTCCGATCGGCAACCCGGGCCTCACCGCGCTCGACTCGTCGATGGACCCGACGAAGGACGGCTGGCTGTACTTCGTCGCCACCGACGGCAAGCACAAGACGGAGTTCGCCAAGACGGTCTCCGAGTTCGAACGGCTGAAGAAGAAGTTCAATGACAGCACCGGCTGACCGGCGACGGGCGGCCGTCCTCGGCTCGCCCATCGCCCACTCCCTCTCCCCGGTGCTGCACCGGGCGGCCTACGCCGAGCTCGGCCTCGCCCACTGGTCCTACGACCGCTTCGAGGTGGACGAGGCCGGCCTGCCCGGCTTCTTCGCCCGCGAGCTCGACGGGACCCGCGCCGCGGACGGCGGCTGGGCCGGGCTCTCGCTCACCATGCCGCTCAAGCGCGCCGTGATACCCCTGCTCGACGACGTCAGCCCCACGGCCGCGGCCGTGGAGGCCGTCAACACGGTGGTGTTCCACCGGGACGGCCGCCGCACCGGCGACAACACGGACGTCCCCGGCATGACCGCCGCGCTCGCCGAGCGCGGCGTCGACAAGGCGGAGTCCGCCGCCGTCCTCGGCGCCGGGGCCACCGCCTCCTCCGCCCTGGCCGCGCTGGCTCTGATCTGCACCGGTCCCGTCACCGCGTACGTACGCAGCCCCGAGCGCGCCCGGGAGATGCTCACCTGGGGCGAGCGCCTCGGCGTGGACGTCCGCACCGCCGACTGGGCCGACGCGACCCGCGCCTTCGAGGCGCCGCTGGTCGTCGCCACCACCCCGGCCGGCACCACCGACGCCCTCGCCGCCGCGGTCCCCGACCGCCCCGGCACCCTCTTCGACGTCCTGTACGACCCCTGGCCCACCGCGCTGGCCGCCGCCTGGTCCGCCCGTGGCGCGGCCGTCGTCGGCGGCCTCGACCTCCTCGTCCACCAGGCGGTCCTCCAGGTCGAGCAGATGACCGGACGCGCGGACGTGCCCCTCGCGGCCATGCGGGCCGCCGGGGAACGGGCGCTCGCCGCGCGCTGAGGGCCCCCGCCGTCCGATACCTGGACCGGAGGCGAGCCGATCCCTCCCGGCATGGGAGGATCGGGGGTGGCGGGCCAGGGCCGCGCACCCGGTCGCGCCGTCGCAGTTCCAGGCGCGAGCATCGAGGAGCACCGTTGAGCAGGTTGCGCTGGCTGACCGCTGGGGAGTCCCACGGACCCGCACTTGTGGCCACGCTGGAGGGTCTTCCCGCCGGCGTCCCGATCACCACGGAGATGGTGGCGGACCACCTGGCCCGGCGGCGCCTCGGCTACGGCCGCGGGGCCCGGATGAAGTTCGAGCGCGACGAGGTCACCTTCCTGGGCGGCGTGCGCCACGGCCTGACGATGGGTTCGCCCGTCGCCGTCATGGTCGGCAACACCGAGTGGCCCAAGTGGGAGCAGGTCATGTCGGCCGACCCGGTCGACCCCGACGAGCTCGCCGCGCTGGCCCGCAACGCTCCGCTGACCCGCCCGCGCCCCGGCCACGCCGACCTGGCCGGCATGCAGAAGTACGGCTTCGACGAGGCCCGGCCGATCCTGGAGCGCGCCTCCGCCCGCGAGACCGCGGCCCGGGTCGCGCTCGGCGCGGTCGCCCGCTCCTACCTCAAGGAGACCGCAGGCATCGAGGTCGTCTCCCACGTCGTCGAACTGGCCGCCGCCAAGGCGCCCTACGGCGTCTACCCGACCCCCGCCGACGTGGAGCGACTGGACGCCGACCCGGTGCGCTGCCTGGACGCCGACGCGTCGAAGGCGATGGTCGCCGAGATCGACCAGGCCCACAAGGACGGCGACACCCTCGGCGGCGTCGTCGAGGTCCTCGCCTACGGCGTCCCGGTCGGCCTCGGCTCCCACGTCCACTGGGACCGCCGCCTCGACGCGCGCCTCGCGGCCGCGCTGATGGGCATCCAGGCGATCAAGGGCGTCGAGGTCGGCGACGGCTTCGACCTGGCCCGGGTGCCCGGCTCCCAGGCGCACGACGAGATCGTCCCCACCCCCGAGGGCGTGCGCCGCTCCTCCGGCCGCTCCGGCGGCACCGAGGGCGGCCTGACCACCGGTGAGCTGCTGCGCGTGCGCGCCGCGATGAAGCCGATCGCCACCGTGCCCCGCGCCCTGAAGACCATCGACGTCACCACCGGCGAGGAGGCGGCGGCCCACCACCAGCGCTCCGACGTCTGCGCCGTGCCCGCCGCCGGCATCGTGGCCGAGGCCATGGTGGCCCTGGTGCTCGCCGACGCGGTGGCCGAGAAGTTCGGCGGCGACAGCGTGGCCGAGACCCGCCGCAACGTCACCTCGTACCTCGACAACCTGCGCATCCGGTGAGCGCACCCGTCGTCGTGCTCGTCGGGCCGATGGGGTCGGGCAAGTCCACCGTGGGCGCACTCCTGGCCGAGCGGCTCGGCGTCGCCTACCGGGACACCGACGCCGACATCGTGGCGGCCCAGGGCCGGGAGATCGCCGACATCTTCGTCGACGAGGGCGAGGCGCACTTCCGCGACCTGGAGCGGGCGGCCGTCGCGGCCGCCGTCGCCGGGCACCGCGGGGTGCTCTCCCTCGGCGGCGGCGCGGTCCTCGACGCCGACACCCGGGCGCTGCTGGCCGGACTGCCGGTCGCCTACCTGTCGATGGACGTGGAGGAGGCGGTCCGCCGGGTCGGCCTCAACACCGCCAGGCCGCTGCTCGCCGTCAACCCGCGCCGCCAGTGGCGGGAACTGATGGACGCCCGCCGCCACCTGTACGAAGAAGTAGCCCGCGCGGTCGTCGCCACCGACGAGCGCACGCCCGAAGAGGTCGCCCAGGCGGTCCTCGACGCACTGGAGTTGAAGGAAGCATGACGGACCAGGCAGTCACCCGGATCCAGGTCGCGGGCAGCGCCGGTACGGAGCCGTACGAGGTGGTGGTCGGCCGGCAGCTGCTGGGCGAGCTGCCCGGCCTGATCGGCCCGCTGGCCAAGCGGGTCGCGGTGATCCACCCCGAGGCACTGGCCGAGACCGGCGACGCGCTGCGCGCCGACCTGGCCGACCAGGGCTACGAGGCCGTCGCCATCCAGGTGCCCAACGCCGAGGAGGCCAAGACCGCCGAGGTCGCCGCCTACTGCTGGAAGGCCCTGGGCCAGACCGGCTTCACCCGCACCGACGTGATCGTCGCCGTGGGCGGCGGCGCCACCACCGACCTGGCCGGGTTCGTCGCGGCCAGCTGGCTGCGCGGGGTGCGCTGGGTCGCCGTGCCCACCACCGTGCTCGGCATGGTGGACGCGGCCGTCGGCGGCAAGACCGGCATCAACACCGCCGAGGGCAAGAACCTGGTCGGCGCCTTCCACCCGCCCGCCGGGGTGCTCTGCGACCTGGCCGCGCTGGACTCGCTGCCGGTCCACGACTACGTCTCCGGGCTCGCCGAGGTCATCAAGGCCGGCTTCATCGCCGACCCGGTGATCCTGGACCTGGTCGAGGCCGACCCGGCCGCCGCGCGCAGCCCGCGGGGGCCGCACACCGCGGAGCTCATCGAGCGCTCCATCCGGGTCAAGGCCGAGGTGGTCTCCGGGGACCTCAAGGAGGCCGGCCGCCGCGAGGTCCTCAACTACGGCCACACCCTGGCGCACGCGATCGAGAAGAACGAGCGCTACAAGTGGCGGCACGGCGCCGCGGTCTCCGTCGGCATGGTCTTCGTCGCCGAACTGGCCCGTCTCGCCGGCCGCCTGGACGACGCCACCGCCGACCGCCACCGCACGGTCCTGGAGTCGGTCGGCCTGCCGCTGACCTACCGCGGCGACCAGTGGCCGCGCCTGGTGGAGACCATGAAGGTCGACAAGAAGTCGCGCGGCGACCTGCTGCGCTTCGTCGTCCTGGACGGCCTGGCCAAGCCCACCGTCATGGAGGGCCCGGACCCGGCCGTGCTGCTCGCGGCGTACGGGGAGGTGTCCGCGTGAGCCGTCCGGTCCTGGTGCTCAACGGGCCCAACCTGGGCCGCCTGGGCTCGCGCGAGCCCGACGTCTACGGCGCCACCTCCTACGCGGGCCTGGTGCGGGCCTGCCAGGAGCTGGGCGAGGAGCTCGGCCTGGACGTCGAGGTCCGCGAGACCAACGACGAGGGCGAGCTGATCCGCTGGCTGCACGAGGCCGCCGACGGCAGCGTGCCCGTGGTGATGAACCCGGGCGCCTTCACGCACTACTCGTACGGGATGAGGGACGCGGCGGCCCAGCGCACCGCACCCCTGATCGAGGTGCACATCTCCAACCCGTACGCGCGCGAGGAGTTCCGCCACACCTCCGTGGTGGCCGCCGTCGCCAGCGGCACCGTCGCGGGCTTCGGCATCGGCTCCTACCTGCTGGCCCTGCGCGCCCTGGCGGACCAGCTCGCCGCCTGAGCCGGGCACTTCGCGGGCCCCCCGGCCGTTGCCCTGGTGACGGCCGGGAACGGTACGGTTCGACCACGGCGGGCCGAACGGCCGCCGCACCGGCGCCAGCCGGGACCAGTCGCACGAGGAGTGGCACCGGATGCAGCACGCAGGGGGAGTCCCGCTGCCAGCGCCCCACGGCGTCGGCGGGGGAGCGGCCGGCTGGTCCGCACCGGCCCCGCCGCCCGGCGTACCGCCGCGCCCGCAGGGCCACCCGGTGGCCCCGCACCACCCGGCCCCGCCGCCGCCCCCGCGGGGCGGCCCGCCGCCCGGCTGGATCGGCCCGGCCCCACAGCACGCCCCGGCGCCGCCCTCGCGCGACACCACGGGGCACGTCCGGCTGCCACCCGGCGGCCCCGTACCGGTCCCGGCCCCGCCGGCCGCCGGGGCGGGCACGGGCACGGCGACCCTGGCCGTCCTGCTGATCGGGCCCGCGGGCGCCGGAAAGACCACGGTGGCCCGCCACTGGGCGAGCCGGCGGCCCGTGCCCACCGCCCACATCAGCCTGGACGACGTGCGCGAGTGGGTCTGCTCCGGCTTCGCCGACCCGCAGTCCGGGTGGAACGACCACTCCGAGGCCCAGTACCGGCTGGCCCGCCGCACCTGCGGCTTCTCCGCGCGCAACTTCCTGGCCAACGGCATCTCCTGCATCCTCGACGACGCCGTCTTCCCGGACCGGCCCGTGGTCGGCCTCGGCGGCTGGAAGCGGCACGTGGGCCCCGGCCTGCTGCCCGTGGTGCTGCTGCCGGGCCTGGACGTCGTCCTGGAGCGCAACGCCGAGCGCAGCGGCAACCGGCGGCTGTCCGACGAGGAGGTCGCCGGCATCCACGGCCGGATGGCCGGGTGGTACGGCTCCGGGCTGCCGATCATCGACAACTCCAAGCTCGACGTGGAGGCCACCGCCCGGGTCCTCGACGAGGTCCTGGGCCGCGCCCTGAGCAGTCCGCCCGCCTGGTGACCCCCGGTCGGACGCGCTGAACCGGCCGCCCCGGCGCACCGCTCATAGGCTCGGGGCATGTCAGAGGTGCACGCGGTCCGCCGCACCCGGCTGCGCGACCGAGGCGCGGCGGCCGGAAGCGCGGCGTCACTGGTCTCACGTCCCGCCAACGTCCGTTACCTGGCGGGCGGCGCGCCCCCCGGTGCCGTCCTGCTGGTCGGCCCCGAGGAGGACGTGCTGCTCAGCCCGTTCCCGCTCACCGGCGACCCGGCCCACGGGCGCACGGACGAGCGGCTGCGCGTCGCCGTGCTGTCCGCCGGGGGCGGCGACGCGGTGGTCGCCGCCGCCGACTTCGCCGCCAAGGCGGGCGCCGACTCCCTCGCCGTGGAGGAGCACCACCTGACCGTGGCCCGGCACCGGGCGATGGCTTCGGTGGCGCCCCGGCTGCGGCTGGCGGACCTGGGCACGGCGGTGGAGCAGCAGCGGGTGGTCAAGGACGAGGAGGAGATCGCCTGCCTGCGGATCGCGGCGGAGATCGCGGACCAGGCGCTCGGCGAGCTCCTGGAGTCCATCCTGGTCGGCCGCACCGAGCGGCACCTGGCGCTGGAGCTGGAGCGTCGCCTGGTGGACCACGGAGCCGACGGCCCGGCGTTCGCCACCTCGGTGGCCACCGGACCGCACTCCGGCCGGGGCGGGCACCGGCCCACCGACCGGCGGGTGGAGGAGGGCGACTTCCTCTCGGTGTGCCTGGGCGCGAACTACCGCGGCTACCGCTGCGAGATCGGCCGCACCTTCGTCATCGGGACGACTCCGGCGGACTGGCAGATCGAGCTGTACGACCTGGTCTTCGCCGCCCAGCGGGCCGGCCGGGAGGCGCTCGTACCGGGCGCGGCCTGCCGCGACGTGGACCGCGCGGCCCGCCAGGTACTGGAGGCCGCGGGGCACGGTGAGGCCCTGGCACCGCTGACCGGACACGGCGTGGGGCTGGAAATCCAGGAGGACCCGCAGATCGCACCCGGCGCCATGGGTAAACTGGACGCTTGTGTGCCGGTCACCGTCGAACCGGGGGTCCACCTCCCGGGCCGGGGCGGCGTCCGGATCGATGACACGCTCGTCGTGCGCCAGGAGGCGGACGGCGGACCCGAGCTACTCACCATCACGACCAAGGAGCTGCTCGCGCTGTAAGCGCGTACGCCTCCGGCGGTCCACGTCAGTCCAGGAGATTCCGCAACCGTGGCTTCCACGAACGACCTCAAGAACGGCATGGTGCTCAAGCTCGACGGGGGCCAGCTCTGGTCCGTCGTCGAGTTCCAGCACGTCAAGCCCGGCAAGGGCCCCGCCTTCGTGCGCACCAAGCTCAAGAACGTGCTCTCCGGCAAGGTCGTCGACAAGACGTTCAACGCCGGCGTCAAGGTCGACTCGGCCACCATCGACCGCCGCGACATGCAGTTCTCGTACATGGACGGCGAGTACTTCGTCTTCATGGACATGCAGACGTACGACCAGCTGATGGTCGACCGCAAGTCCGTCGGCGACACCGCCAACTTCCTGATCGAGGGCTTCACCGCCTCCGTCGCGCAGCACGAGGGCGAGGTGCTCTACGTCGAGCTCCCGGCCGCCGTCGAGCTGACCGTCCAGGAGACCGAGCCGGGCGTGCAGGGCGACCGCTCCACCGGTGGCACCAAGCCCGCCACCCTGGAGACCGGCCACCAGATCCAGGTCCCGCTCTTCATCACCACCGGTGAGAAGATCAAGGTCGACACCCGCACGAGCGACTACCTCGGCCGGGTGAACAGCTAACCGTGGCCGCCCGGAACAAGGCCCGCAAGCGCGCCTTCCAGATCCTCTTCGAGGCCGACCAGCGCGGTACGTCCGTGCAGGAGGTCCTCGCGGACTGGGTGCGGCACGCACGGTCCGACGACCGGCAGCCGCCGGTCAGCGAGTACACGATGGAGCTGGTCGAGGGGTACGCGCCGTACGCGGCCCGGATCGACGAGCTCATCTCCACCTACGCCCAGGGCTGGACGCTCGACCGCATGCCGGTCGTCGACCGGAACATCCTGCGGCTCGGCGCGTACGAGCTGATCTGGGTGGACGGTACGCCGGACGCGGTGGTGATCGACGAGGCGGTCCAGCTCGCCAAGGAGTTCTCCACCGACGACTCCCCGACGTTCGTGAACGGCCTGCTGGGCCGGTTCAAGGACCTCAAGCCGAGCCTGCGCCGGGACGCCTGACGTCCCTCGCCCGGGCCGGACGGCGCAAGGGGCCGCGACACCCTCCCAGGGGTGTCGCGGCCCCTTCCGCCGTTCAGGTGGCTCTGGCCAAGGCTTCGGCCGCGGCCGACGGGATCCGGCCAAGCACAGGCCATGGCTCGGGGGACACACGAAACCGCCGGGTGCGAGCGGGCCCCAGGGGTCCCGCCGCTCCCGGCGGCAACGTTTCTGCTGAAGTGCCGTCAGGCGTCTTCGTGGGCGACGGCGCGGCGCGCGTCGGCGTCCAGGACGCCCCAGCTGATCAGCTGCTCGGTCAGGACCGAGGGCGACTGGTCGTAGATCACGGCAAGGGTGCGCAGGTCGTCCTGGCGGATCGACAGCACCTTGCCGTTGTAGTCGCCGCGCTGCGACTGGATGGTCGCCGCGTAGCGCTGGAGCGGGCCCGCCTTCTCCTGCGGGACGTGGGCCAGCCGCTCCAGGTCGAGGACCAGCTTCGGCGGCGGCTCGGCGGCACCGCCGGGCGTCGTGCCGGGGAGCAGCTCCTGCACCGGGACGCCGTAGAAGTCCGCCAGCTCGGCCAGGCGCTGCACGGTCACGGCGCGGTCGCCGCGCTCGTACGAACCGACCACCACGGCCTTCCAGCGGCCCTGCGACTTCTCCTCCACGCCGTGGAGGGAAAGGCCCTGCTGGGTGCGGATGGCACGGAGCTTGGCCCCGAGCTGCTTTGCGTATTCGCTGGACATAAAGCTCCCCGGACGCTGTGGCAACGTGCGGCTTCGCCGCGTTGGTAACTCACTGTGAGGTTACGCAGCGTTACTTGGCCGCGTCAAGCCGAACGGTCCGTACCGACCATGGACCGGCCTGGTGGCAGGGCCGGTGACGGCGGCGGGAAGCGGGCGGCGGGGGCGCCCGCGGAAGGGGCCGGTGAAAGGGTCCCCGAGGGGCCTGCTACCGTGGATGACGCAATTCCGACGTCCTTTAAGGTCCGTCCCGTGAGGCGGAGAAGGAGGTCCTCTTCATGGACAACGCACACTCCGATGCGGCACGCCCCGTTCTCGAGGCCCCCGACATCGCGCGGGTACTGACCCGCATCGCCCACGAGATCGTCGAGCGCGCCAAGGGCGCCGACGACGTGGTGCTCCTCGGCATCCCCACCCGCGGCGTCTTCCTCGCCCGCCGGCTCGCCGACAAGCTCCGGGAGATCACCGGCCGCGCCATCCCGGTCGGCTCGCTCGACATCACCATGTACCGCGACGACCTCCGGCTGAAGCCCGCCCGCGCGCTGGGCCGCACCGAGATCCCCGGTGACGGGATCGACGGCCGCCTGGTCGTCCTGGTCGACGACGTGCTCTTCTCCGGCCGCACCATCCGCGCCGCGCTCGACGCGCTCGGCGACATCGGCCGCCCCCGCGCCGTCCAGCTGGCGGTCCTCGTCGACCGCGGCCACCGCGAGCTGCCGATCCGCGCCGACTACGTCGGCAAGAACCTCCCCACGTCGCTGCGCGAGACGGTCAAGGTCCAGCTCTCCGAGGAGGACGGTCGCGACACCGTGCTGCTCGGCGGCAAGCCCGCCTCCGCCTAGGACCGGCTTCCCGGCGGGCCGGGGCACCCCCCTGCGCGCCCGCACGCCCCAAACCTCCACGATCCCGGAGAAATCCCAGATGATGCGTCACCTCATCTCGGCCGCCGACCTCACCCGCGACGACGCCGTCCTGATCCTCGACACCACCGAGGAGATGGCCCGGGTGGCCGACCGGCCGATCAAGAAGCTGCCCGCGCTGCGCGGCCGTACGATCTGCAACCTCTTCTTCGAGGACTCCACCCGCACCCGGATCTCCTTCGAAGCGGCCGAGAAGCGGCTCTCCGCCGACGTCATCAACTTCGCCGCCAAGGGCTCCAGCGTCTCCAAGGGCGAGTCCCTCAAGGACACCGCGCAGACCCTGGAGGCGATGGGCGTCGACGCCGTCGTCATCCGCCACAGCGCCTCCGGCGCCCCCTTCCGGCTCGCCACCTCCGGTTGGATCGACGCCCCCGTGATCAACGCCGGGGACGGCACCCACCAGCACCCCACCCAGGCGCTGCTCGACGCGTTCACCATGCGCCGCCGGCTGGTCGGCGCCGACGCCGGGCTCGGCCAGGGCCTGGACGGGAGGCGCATCACCCTCGTCGGCGACGTGCTGCACAGCCGGGTCGCCCGCTCCAACGTGGACCTGCTGCACACCCTGGGCGCCGAGGTCACCCTGGTCGCCCCGCCGACCCTGCTGCCCGTCGGCGTCGAGACCTGGCCCTGCGAGGTCAGCTACGACCTGGACGCGGTCCTGCCCAAGAGCGACGCCGTGATGATGCTGCGCGTCCAGCGCGAGCGGATGAACGCCGCCTTCTTCCCGACCGAGCGCGAGTACTCCCGCCGCTACGGCCTGGACGGCCAGCGGATGGCCCGGATGCCCGAGCACGCCATCGTGATGCATCCCGGGCCGATGGTCCGCGGCATGGAGATCACCGCCGAGGTCGCCGACTCCGACCGCTGCACCGTCATCGAGCAGGTCGCCAACGGCGTCCACACCCGGATGGCCGTGCTCTACCTGCTCCTGGGCGGCAACGAGCCCGCCGTCAGCCACACCCGTACCGAGGAGAACAAGTAACCATGAGCAAGACCCTGATCCGCGGTGCGCAGGTGCTCGGCGGCGAGCCGCAGGACGTCCTCATCGACGGCGAGACCATCGCCGAGGTCGGCACCGGCCTGTCCGCCGACGGCGTGGACACCGTCATCGAGGCCGGGGGCCAGGTCCTGCTGCCCGGCCTGGTGGACCTGCACACCCATCTGCGCGAGCCCGGCCGCGAGGACTCCGAGACCGTCCTGACCGGCACCCGGGCCGCCGCCACCGGCGGCTACACCGCCGTCTTCGCGATGGCCAACACCTTCCCGGTCGCCGACACCGCGGGCGTCGTCGAGCAGGTCTACCGGCTCGGCCAGGAGGCCGGCTACTGCGACGTGCAGCCCATCGGCGCCGTCACCGTCGGCCTGGAGGGCAAGAAGCTCTCCGAGCTGGGCGCCATGCACGAGTCCGCCGCCGGGGTCACCGTCTTCTCCGACGACGGCAAGTGCGTCGACGACGCCGTGATCATGCGCCGCGCCCTGGAGTACGTGAAGGCCTTCGGCGGCGTCATCGCCCAGCACGCCCAGGAGCCCCGCCTCACCGAGGGCGCCCAGATGAACGAGGGCGTCGTCTCCGCCGAGCTGGGCCTGGGCGGCTGGCCCGCCGTCGCCGAGGAGTCGATCATCGCCCGCGACGTGCTCCTCGCCGAGCACGTCGGCTCCCGGGTGCACATCTGCCACCTCTCCACCGCCGGCTCCGTCGAGATCGTCCGCTGGGCCAAGTCCCGCGGCATCGACGTGACCGCCGAGGTCACCCCGCACCACCTGCTCCTCACCGACGAGCTGGTCCGCTCCTACAACCCGGTCTACAAGGTCAACCCGCCGCTGCGCACCGAGCGCGACGTGCTGGCCCTGCGCGAGGCCCTGGCCGACGGCACGATCGACATCGTCGCCACCGACCACGCCCCGCACCCGCACGAGGACAAGGACTGCGAGTGGGCCGCCGCCGCCATGGGCATGGTCGGCCTGGAGACCGCCCTCTCGGTGGTCCAGCAGACGATGGTCGAGACCGGGCTGCTGGACTGGGCCGGCGTCGCCGAGCGGATGTCCGCGCGCCCCGCCCGGATCGGCGGCCTCGACGGCCACGGACGCCCCGTCTCGGCAGGTGAGCCCGCCAACCTCACCCTGGTCGATCCGGCTTACCGTGGTGTCGTGGACCCCGCGGGCTTCGCCTCCCGCAGCCGCAACACCCCCTACGAGGGCCGTGAGCTGCCGGGTCGCGTCACCCACACCTTCCTGCGGGGCCGTGCCACGGTCGTCGACGGGAAGCTCGCGTGACATCTCTCATCATCCTGGCCGCCGAGGAGAAGTCGGCGGAGGTGACCAACTGGGCCGGACGCATCGGCTGGGTGGTCGGCCTCGCCCTCTTCGTCGCCTTCGTCTACTGGCTGATGCGCCAGGGCTGGAAGTGGCGCGGCAGCCTCCAGTCCGACCTGCCGGCGCTGCCCGCCGTGCCGGAGCCGGGCGCCCCGGTGACACTGGAACTGAGCGGCCGCTACCACGGCTCCACCACCGCCGGGCAGTGGCTCGACCGGATCGTCGCCCAGGGCCTGGGCGCGCGCAGCCGGGCCGAGCTCACCCTCACGGACGAGGGCCTGACCGTCCTGCGCCCCGGGGCGGACGACTTCTTCGTCCCGGCCGCGGCCCTGCGCGGCGCCCGGCTCGACAAGGGCATCGCGGGCAAGGTCCTCGCCGAGGGCGGGCTGCTCGTCGTGACCTGGGAGCACGGCGGCCGGCTGCTCGACTCCGGCTTCCGCTCCGACCGGGCCGCCGAGCACGCGGCCTGGGTCGAGGCCATCAACCGCATGAACCAAGCAACCACCACGAAGGAAGGCACCGCACGATGACGACCTCCACCAGGGGAGCCGCCAAGACTCCCGCCGTACTCGTCCTGGAGGACGGCCGCGCCTTCCGCGGCCGCGCCTACGGGGCCGTGGGGGAGACCTTCGGCGAAGCGGTGTTCTCCACCGGCATGACCGGCTACCAGGAGACCCTCACCGACCCGTCGTACCACCGCCAGGTCGTCGTGATGACCGCCCCGCACGTGGGCAACACCGGCGTCAACGACGAGGACCCCGAGTCCTCGCGCATCTGGGTCTCCGGCTACGTCGTGCGCGACCCCGCGCGCGTCCCCTCGAACTGGCGCGCGCAGCGCTCGCTGGACGAGGAGCTCAGCCGCCAGGGCGTCGTCGGGATCTCCGGCATCGACACCCGCGCCCTCACCCGCCACCTGCGCGAGCGCGGCGCCATGCGCGTCGGCATCTTCTCCGGCGACGCGGTCGCCGACGACGCCACCCTGCTGGCGCGCGTCAAGGAGGCCCCCGAGATGGCGGGCGCCGACCTCTCCGCCGAGGTCGCCACCAAGGAGGCGTACGTCGTCCCCGCGATCGGCGAGAAGAAGTTCACCGTCGCCGCGGTGGACCTCGGCATCAAGGGCATGACCCCGCACCGGATGGCCGAGCGCGGCATCGAGGTGCACGTGCTGCCCGCCACCGCCACCGTCGAGGACGTCTACGCGGTGGCCCCGGACGGCGTCTTCTTCTCCAACGGCCCGGGCGACCCGGCCACCGCCGACGGCCCCGTCGCCGTGATGCGCGCCGTCCTGGAGCGGGGCACCCCGCTGTTCGGCATCTGCTTCGGCAACCAGATCCTCGGCCGGGCCCTCGGCTTCGGCACGTACAAGCTGAAGTACGGCCACCGCGGCATCAACCAGCCGGTCCAGGACCGCACCACCGGCAAGGTCGAGGTCACCGCGCACAACCACGGCTTCGCCGTCGACGCGCCGCTCGACCGGGTCTCCGAGACCCCCTTCGGGCGCGCCGAGGTCTCCCACGTCTGCCTGAACGACGACGTGGTGGAGGGCCTGCGGCTGCTCGACCGGCCCGCCTTCTCCGTCCAGTACCACCCCGAGGCGGCCGCGGGCCCGCACGACGCCGCGTACCTCTTCGACCGTTTCGTCTCCCTGATGGAGGGCCAGCGTGCCTAAGCGCACCGATATCCAGTCCGTCCTGGTCATCGGCTCCGGCCCGATCGTCATCGGCCAGGCCGCCGAGTTCGACTACTCCGGCACCCAGGCCTGCCGGGTCCTGAAGTCCGAGGGCCTGCGGGTCGTCCTGGTCAACTCCAACCCGGCCACGATCATGACCGACCCGGAGATCGCCGACGCCACCTACGTCGAGCCGATCACCCCGGAGTTCGTCGAGCGGATCATCGCCAAGGAGCGCCCCGACGCGCTGCTGCCCACCCTGGGCGGCCAGACCGCGCTCAACACCGCCATCTCGATGCACGAGAACGGCGTCCTGGAGAAGTACGGCGTCGAGCTGATCGGCGCCAACGTGGAGGCCATCCACAAGGGCGAGGACCGCGACCTGTTCAAGGGCGTCGTCGAGGCCGTCCGCGAGAAGATCGGCCACGGCGAGTCCGCCCGCTCGGTCATCTGCCACTCCATGGACGACGTCATCAAGGGCGTCGACACCCTCGGCGGCTACCCCGTCGTCGTGCGCCCCTCCTTCACCATGGGCGGCGCCGGCTCCGGCTTCGCCCACGACGAGGAGGAGCTGCGCCGCATCGCCGGCCAGGGCCTCACGCTCTCCCCGACCACCGAGGTGCTCCTGGAGGAGTCCATCCTCGGCTGGAAGGAGTACGAGCTGGAGCTGATGCGCGACAAGAACGACAACGTCGTGGTCGTCTGCTCCATCGAGAACTTCGACCCCATGGGCGTGCACACCGGTGACTCCATCACCGTCGCCCCGGCGATGACGCTCACCGACCGCGAGTACCAGCGGCTGCGCGACATCGGCATCGCGATCATCCGCGAGGTCGGCGTCGACACCGGCGGCTGCAACATCCAGTTCGCGATCGACCCCGAAGACGGCCGGATCATCGTCATCGAGATGAACCCGCGCGTCTCCCGCTCCTCCGCGCTCGCCTCCAAGGCCACCGGCTTCCCGATCGCCAAGATCGCCGCCCGGCTCGCCGTCGGCTACACGCTGGACGAGATCCCCAACGACATCACCGAGAAGACCCCGGCCTCCTTCGAGCCGACCCTCGACTACGTCGTCGTCAAGGCCCCGCGCTTCGCCTTCGAGAAGTTCCCCTCCGCCGACTCCACGCTGACCACGACCATGAAGTCGGTCGGCGAGGCCATGGCGATCGGCCGCAACTTCACCGAGGCCCTGCAGAAGGCCCTGCGCTCGCTGGAGAAGAAGGGCTCGCAGTTCGCCTTCACCGGCGAGCCCGGCGACAAGGCCGAGCTGCTGCGCGAGGCCGTGCGCCCCACCGACGGCCGCATCAACACCGTGATGCAGGCGATCCGGGCGGGCGCCACCCCGCAGGAGGTCTTCGACGCCACGAAGATCGACCCCTGGTTCGTCGACCAGCTCTTCCTGATCAAGGAGATCGCCGACGAGCTGGCCGCCGCCGAGCGCCTGGAGCCGGAGCTGCTCGCCGAGGCCAAGCGCCACGGCTTCTCCGACGCCCAGATCGCCGAGATCCGCGGTCTGCGCGAGGACGTCGTCCGCGAGGTCCGGCACGCCCTCGGGGTGCGCCCGGTCTACAAGACCGTCGACACCTGCGCCGCCGAGTTCGCCGCCAAGACCCCGTACTTCTACTCCTCCTACGACGAGGAGAGCGAGGTCGCCCCGCGCGAGAAGCCCGCGGTGATCATCCTGGGCTCCGGCCCGAACCGCATCGGCCAGGGCATCGAGTTCGACTACTCCTGCGTCCACGCCTCCTTCGCGCTGTCCGACGCCGGGTTCGAGACCGTCATGGTCAACTGCAACCCCGAGACCGTCTCCACCGACTACGACACCTCCGACCGGCTCTACTTCGAGCCGCTCACCCTGGAGGACGTCCTGGAGATCGTGCACGCCGAGTCGCTGGCGGGCCCGATCGCGGGCGTCGTCGTCCAGCTCGGCGGCCAGACCCCGCTGGGTCTCGCCCAGGCGCTCAAGGACAACGGCGTGCCCGTCGTCGGCACCTCCCCGGAGGCCATCCACGCCGCCGAGGACCGCGGCGCCTTCGGCCGCGTGCTCGCCGAGGCCGGTCTCCCGGCCCCCAAGCACGGCACCGCGACCACCTTCGCCGAGGCCAAGGCCATCGCCGACGAGATCGGCTACCCGGTCCTGGTCCGCCCGTCGTACGTGCTCGGCGGCCGCGGCATGGAGATCGTGTACGACGAGGCCCGCCTGGAGTCGTACATCGCCGAGTCCACCGAGATCAGCCCCACCCGGCCGGTCCTGGTCGACCGCTTCCTCGACGACGCCATCGAGATCGACGTCGACGCGCTCTACGACGGCCACGAGCTCTACCTCGGCGGCGTCATGGAGCACATCGAGGAGGCCGGCATCCACTCCGGCGACTCCGCCTGCGCCCTGCCCCCGATCACCCTCGGCGGCTACGACGTCAAGCGGCTGCGCGCCTCCACCGAGGCCATCGCCAAGGGCGTCGGCGTGCGCGGCCTGATCAACATCCAGTTCGCCATGGCCGGGGACATCCTCTACGTCCTGGAGGCCAACCCGCGCGCCTCCCGGACCGTCCCCTTCACCTCCAAGGCGACCGCGGTGCCGCTGGCCAAGGCCGCCGCCCGCATCTCGCTCGGCGCCACCGTCGCCGAGCTGCGCGCCGAGGGCCTGCTCCCGGCCACCGGCGACGGCGGCGAGCTGCCGCTGGACGCGCCGATCTCCGTCAAGGAGGCCGTCATGCCGTGGTCGCGCTTCCGCGACATCCACGGCCGCGGCGTCGACACCGTCCTCGGCCCGGAGATGCGCTCCACCGGCGAGGTCATGGGCATCGACACCGTCTTCGGCACGGCGTACGCCAAGTCGCAGGCGGGCGCCTACGGACCGCTCCCCACCAAGGGCCGCGCGTTCATCTCGGTCGCCAACCGCGACAAGCGCTCGATGATCTTCCCGGCGCGCGAGCTGGTCGCCCACGGCTTCGAGCTGCTCGCCACCTCCGGCACCGCCGAGGTCCTCAAGCGCAACGGCATCAACGCCACCGTCGTGCGCAAGCAGTCCGAGGGCGAGGGCCCGGACGGCCAGAAGACGATCGTCCAGCTGATCCACGAGGGCGGGGTCGACCTCATCGTCAACACCCCGTACGGCACCGGCGGCCGGCTCGACGGCTACGAGATCCGTACGGCGGCGGTGGCCCGCGGCGTCCCGTGCCTGACCACGGTCCAGGCGCTCGCCGCGGCCGTCCAGGGCATCGACGCCCTCAACCGGGGCGACGTCGGCGTCCGCTCCCTCCAGGAACACGCCGAACACCTGACCGCGGCCCGCGACTAGCGGCCGGAAGAGGGGGACACCGGAAACGGTGTCCCCCTCTTCATGAGCCGCCCCGCTGCCCGCCCCGTCTCCCAGGCGTCCCGGAGGACACCGCACATGTACAAGCTCTTCTTCGACCTCGTCTTCAAGCGCATGGACCCCGAGAAGGCCCACTACCTGGCCTTCCGCTGGATCCGGCTGGCCGTCCGGGTGCCCGTGCTGCGCACCTTCGTCGCGGCCTTCCTGGCCCCGCGCCGCGCGGAGCTGCGCACCGAGGCCCTCGGCCTGCGCTTCCACAGCCCCTTCGGCCTCGCCGCGGGCTTCGACAAGAACGCCGTCGCCGTCGACGGCATGGCCATGCTCGGCTTCGACCACGTCGAGATCGGCACCGTCACCGGCGAGGCCCAGCCCGGCAACCCCAAGAAGCGGCTCTTCCGCCTCGTGCCGGACCGCGCCCTGATCAACCGCATGGGCTTCAACAACGAGGGCTCCGCGGCCGTCGCCGAGCGCCTGGCCGCCCGCAGGCCGGTCTTCCGCACCGTCCTCGGCGTCAACATCGGCAAGACCAAGGTGGTGCCCGAGGCCGAGGCCGCCGCCGACTACGTGAAGTCCACCGAGGCCCTCGCCCGCCACGCCGACTACCTCGTGGTCAACGTCTCCTCGCCCAACACCCCCGGCCTGCGCAACCTCCAGGCCACCGAGGCCCTGCGCCCGCTGCTCACCGCCGTCCGCGAGGCCGCCGACCGCAGCGTCACCGGCCGCCGCGTACCGCTCCTCGTCAAGATCGCCCCGGACCTCGCGGACGAGGACGTGGACGCCGTCGCCGACCTCGCGGTCGAGCTGGGCCTGGACGGCATCATCGCCACCAACACCACCATCGCCCGCGAGGGGCTCGGGCTGCGGTCCGACCCGGCCCTGGTCAAGGAGACCGGCGGCCTCTCCGGCGCCCCCGTCAAGGAGCGCTCCCTGGCCGTCCTGCGCCGCCTGTACGCGCGCGTGGGCGACCGGATCACCCTGGTGGGCGTCGGCGGCGTGGAGGACGCCGAGGACGCCTGGCAGCGCATCCTGTCCGGCGCCACCCTCGTCCAGGGCTACAGCGCCTTCATCTACGAGGGCCCCTGCTACGCCCGCGCGATCCACCGGGGCCTGGCCGACCGCCTGGCCGCCTCCCCGTACGCCACCCTCGCCGACGCCGTCGGCGCCGACGTGAGGAAGACCGCATGACCCCGCAGCCCTTCGGCACGCGCCTGCGCCGCGCCATGGACGAGCGCGGCCCGCTCTGCGTCGGCATCGACCCGCACGCGGCCCTGCTGTCCGCCTGGGGCCTGGACGACGACATCCAGGGCCTGGAGTCCTTCACCCGCACCGTCGTGGAGGCGCTGGCCGGCACCGTCGCCGTCTTCAAGCCGCAGTCCGCGTTCTTCGAGCGCTTCGGCTCGCGCGGCGTGGCCGTCCTGGAGCGCGCCGTGGCCGATCTGCGGGCCGAGGGCGCCCTGGTGGTCATGGACGCCAAGCGCGGCGACATCGGCTCCACCATGGCCGCCTACGCCGAGACCTACCTGCGCCCCGGCGCCCCGCTGTTCTCCGACGCGCTGACCGTCTCCCCGTACCTCGGCTACGGCTCGCTGAAGCCCGCCGTGGACCTGGCCCGGGAGTCCGGCACCGGCCTCTTCGTGCTCGCCCTCACCTCCAACCCCGAGGGCGCCGAGGTCCAGCGCGCGGTGCGCGAGGACGGCCGCACGCTGGGCGCGACGATGCTGGCCCACCTCGCCGAGGAGAACGCGGGACAGAGCCCGATGGGCTCCTTCGGCGCGGTGGTCGGCGCCACCCTCGGCGACCTGTCCTCCTTCGACCTGGACGTGAACGGGCCGCTGCTCGCCCCGGGCATCGGCGCCCAGGGCGCCACCCCGGCGGACCTCCCGGCGGTCTTCGGCGCCGCGGTGCGCAACGTGGTGCCCAACGTCTCGCGCGCGGTGCTGAAGGAGGGCCCGGACGCGGCCGGACTGCGCTCGGCGGCCGAGCGGTACGCGGACGAGGTGCGGGCCGCGGTCGGTTAGTCCCGTCCACGGACGTCCGTTCGAACGACTCCGGCGACGCGCCGACGGGACCTGGGAGGACCCCTTCCGGTGTGTCCCGCGGGAGCTGTTGACGAAAACTTGGCGCAAAACCGGGGCGATATGCCCGAAAAGTCCTGGTCGGTTGATGCTGACCAGGACTTTTCCGCTGTTCTCGCTGACTGGAGCGGCCTCGGCCGCTAGTCTCCGTCGAGAGTCAGCGTTCGCGGCGGTTCACTGCGTTGCTGCGTTGCTCGCCCTGGTGTGGGGCGACTAGCTTCCTCACCGGTCCGTATCCGACAGTTCGACATCCGAGGTGACGTAGGCGTGGCTCTTCCGCCCCTTACCCCTGAACAGCGCGCAGCCGCGCTCGAAAAGGCCGCCGCGGCTCGCCGGGAGCGGGCCGAGGTCAAGAATCGACTCAAGCACTCCGGTGCCTCCCTCCAGGAGGTCATCAAGCAGGGCCAGGAGAACGACGTCATCGGCAAGATGAAGGTCTCCGCCCTGCTGGAGTCCCTGCCGGGCGTGGGCAAGGTCCGCGCCAAGCAGATCATGGAGCGCCTCGGCATCTCCGAGAGCCGCCGCGTGCGCGGTCTCGGCTCCAACCAGATCGCCTCCCTGGAGCGCGAGTTCGGCACTCCCGGCGCCTGACCTCCACCCAGTGCCCGGGACGGCGTCCCGGGCACTGCCGTGAAGCTGGAATAATCGCTGCATGGCAGCAGAGGTACGTCCGCGGCTGACCGTGCTCTCCGGCCCCTCCGGGGTGGGCAAGAGCACGGTCGTCGCTCATATGCGCAAGGTCCACCCCGAGGTCTGGCTCTCGGTGTCGGCCACGACACGGAAGCCGCGGCCCGGCGAGAAGCACGGGGTGCAGTACTTCTTCGTGACCGACGACGAGTTCGACAAGCTGGTCGCCAACGGCGAACTCCTGGAGTGGGCCGAGTTCGCGGGGAACCGCTACGGCACCCCGCGCGGCGCGGTCCTCGAGCGCCTGGAGTCCGGGGAGCCGGTCCTCCTGGAGATCGACCTCCAGGGCGCGCGCCAGGTGAAGGAGTCCATGGCGGACTCCCAGCTGGTCTTCCTGGCCCCGCCGAGCTGGGAGGAGCTGGTCCGCCGGCTCACCGGCCGGGGCACCGAGGCGCCGGACGTGATCGAGCGCAGGCTCGACGCCGCCAAGGTCGAACTCGCCGCCGAGGCGGAGTTCGACACCACCCTGGTCAACACCTCCGTCGAGGACGTGGCGCGCGAGCTGCTAGCCTTGATGGAAGTTGTCTGAACATTTGCGTGATCACCCAGAAGTTTCTTCGGAAGGCTAGAGAGTGTCCTCTTCCATCACCGCGCCCGAGGGCATCATCAACCCGCCGATCGACGAGCTGCTTGAGGCCACGGACTCCAAGTACAGCCTCGTGATCTACGCGGCCAAGCGCGCACGCCAGATCAACGCGTACTACTCGCAGCTCGGTGAGGGCCTGCTGGAGTACGTGGGCCCCCTGGTGGACACCCACGTCCACGAGAAGCCGCTGTCGATCGCGCTGCGCGAGATCAACGCGGGTCTGCTGACCTCCGAGGCCGTCGAGGGCCCGGCGCAGTAACCGCGTACACGCACTTCACCACAGGCCCGGCGGCACGTCCGCCGGGCCTGTGGTGTCTGATGGAGTCGTACGTCGTACGGGGCCGGCGGGTCCCGTACGAGCCGGAAACCGGAACCGAGTGCGGGGAGACGCAGTGGGCAAGCCGAAGGTCGTCCTGGGGGTCAGCGGCGGGATCGCCGCCTACAAGGCGTGCGAGCTGCTGCGGCGACTGACCGAGTCCGGCCACGACGTCCGGGTGGTGCCGACCGCGTCCGCCCTGCACTTCGTCGGCGCCGCCACCTGGTCCGCCCTCTCCGGCCACCCGGTCTCCACCGAGGTCTGGTCCGACGTCCACGAGGTGCCGCACGTACGGATCGGCCAGGGCGCCGACCTCGTGGTGGTCGCCCCGGCCACCGCCGACATGCTGGCCAAGGCCGCCCACGGCCTCGCCGACGACCTGCTCACCAACACCCTGCTCACCGCCCGCTGCCCGGTCGTCTTCGCCCCCGCCATGCACACCGAGATGTGGGAGCACCCGGCCACCCAGGAGAACGTGGCCACCCTGCGCCGCCGCGGCGCCGTGGTGATCGAGCCCGCCGTGGGCCGCCTCACCGGCGTCGACACCGGCAAGGGCCGGC
Organism: Streptomyces sp. NPDC001941; assembly: GCF_040296945.1. Taxonomy (NCBI): domain Bacteria; kingdom Bacillati; phylum Actinomycetota; class Actinomycetes; order Kitasatosporales; family Streptomycetaceae; genus Streptomyces; species Streptomyces sp. NPDC001941. The sequence goes on from NZ_JBEOYE010000075.1 coordinate 33,555, forward strand.
TGCCCGACCCTGGCGAGATCTTCGAGGTGTGCCGCCGCGTGCTCGCGCGCGGCGCGGCGGAGCCGGACCTGGCGGGCCGGCACGTGGTGGTCAGCGCGGGCGGCACCCGCGAGCCCCTGGACCCGGTCCGCTACCTGGGCAACCGCTCCTCGGGCAAGCAGGGCTACGCGCTGGCCCGCACCGCGGCGGCCCGCGGCGCCCGGGTCACCCTGGTCGAGGCCAACACCGGCTTCGCCGACCCGGCCGGGGTGGACGTGGTCCACGTCGGCACGGCCCTGCAGCTGCGCGAGGCGGTCCTGAAGGCCGCCGCGGACGCCGACGCGGTGGTGATGGCCGCGGCCGTCGCCGACTTCCGGCCCGCCGAGTACGCCGCGGGCAAGATCAAGAAGCGGGACGGGGTGGAGGCCCCCGAGGTGCGCCTGGTGCGCAACCCCGACATCCTCGCCGAGATCTCCGCCGGGCGGCCCCGCCCCGGCCAGGTCGTGGTGGGCTTCGCCGCCGAGACCGACGACGTGCTGGCCAACGGGCGCGACAAGCTCCGCCGCAAGGGCTGCGACCTGCTGGTCGTCAACGAGGTGGGCGAGCGCAAGACCTTCGGTGCCGAGGAGAACGAGGCCGTGGTGCTGGCGGCGGACGGGGCGGAGACCCCGGTGCCGCACGGCCCCAAGGAGGCCCTGGCCGACACCGTCTGGGACCTGGTCGTCCCGCGCCTGGCCCCGGGGGCCTGACGCGGGGGAGGCGCGGTGTGAGAAGTCCGACCGCGCGGGCCCGCGTCGCCGCACGGCCGTGCGGCGTGTCGGGCGGATGAATTTCGGTTCGCCCCACCGGACGGTCGAAACCGCATGAATCCAGGCTTTTCGACCGCCCGGCACGCCCGATGGTCGTACCGGCGGAGCACTTTTCCCGGGTGATCCGGCTCCCACCTTGCGAGACGCCTGGTCCGACCGACGAGAGCGCCCGATAAGCTGTTCCCGGAACGTCGCGGGGCGCAGCCCCCCGCCGGTCCGGTAAATGATCAGCCAGCAGCCGCTGCAACCACAGGGAGCGTTGTGTCCCGTCGTCTCTTCACCTCGGAGTCCGTGACCGAGGGTCACCCCGACAAGATCGCTGACCAGATCAGCGACACCATTCTCGACGCGCTTCTCCGCGAGGACCCCACCTCCCGCGTCGCCGTGGAGACCCTGATCACCACGGGTCTCGTGCACGTCGCGGGCGAGGTCACCACCAAGGCCTGGGCGGACATCCCCACCCTGGTGCGCAACAAGATCCTCGAGATCGGCTACGACTCTTCGAAGAAGGGCTTCGACGGCGCCTCCTGCGGCGTCTCGGTGTCCATCGGCTCGCAGTCCCCGGACATCGCCCAGGGCGTCGACACGGCGTACGAGAAGCGGGTCGAGGGCGACGAGGACGAGCTCGACAAGCAGGGCGCGGGCGACCAGGGCCTGATGTTCGGGTACGCGTCCGACGAGACCCCCGAGCTGATGCCGCTCCCGATCCACCTCGCCCACCGGCTCTCCCGTCGGCTCACCGAGGTCCGCAAGAACGGGACCATCCCGTACCTGCGCCCCGACGGCAAGACCCAGGTCACCATCGAGTACGACGGCGACAAGGCGGTCCGCCTCGACACCGTGGTCGTCTCCTCGCAGCACGCGAGCGACATCGACCTGGAGTCCCTGCTCGCCCCCGACATCCGCGAGTACGTCGTCGAGCACGTGCTCAAGCAGCTCGTCGAGGACGGCATCAAGCTGGACACCGAGGGCTACCGCCTGCTGGTCAACCCGACCGGCCGCTTCGAGATCGGCGGCCCGATGGGCGACGCCGGCCTCACCGGCCGCAAGATCATCATCGACACCTACGGCGGCATGGCCCGCCACGGCGGCGGCGCCTTCTCGGGCAAGGACCCGTCGAAGGTGGACCGTTCGGCCGCGTACGCCATGCGCTGGGTCGCCAAGAACGTCGTCGCCGCCGGCCTCGCGGGCCGCTGCGAGGTCCAGGTCGCCTACGCGATCGGCAAGGCCGAGCCCGTCGGCCTGTTCGTCGAGACCTTCGGCACCCACACCATCGAGACCGAGCGCATCGAGAACGCGATCGCCGCGGTCTTCGACCTCCGCCCGGCCGCGATCATCCGCGACCTCGACCTGCTGCGCCCGATCTACGCGCAGACCGCCGCCTACGGCCACTTCGGCCGCGAGCTCCCCGACTTCACCTGGGAGCGCACGGACCGCGTCGAGGCCCTGAAGAAGGCCGCGGGCGTCTGACCGCCCACCCCGTACCACCCCGGAGCCCGGCACCCCTGGTGCCGGGCTCCGGCGCGTTCGCGGCCGCCCGCCGCTGTCGGTGCCGTCTGGTAGGAATGCTGCTGTGAGCAGCGAGAACGGTACGGGGAGCGGGAGCGGCGAGGACGAGCCGGAGCAGCTCGCGCTGATCCGGGAGACCGTGCGCCAGGCCAAGGTGCCGCGGGCCAAGCCGCGCACCCACCGGGGGGCGCCGCTGGCCGAGCGGCTGCCGGTGGCGCGGGTCCTGGTGAACAAGGGCGTGCTCCACCTCGACCGGTACTTCGAGTACGCGGTGCCCCGCGAGCTGGACGCCGACGCGCAGCCCGGCGTGCGGGTGCGGGTGCGCTTCGGCGCGGGCACCAGGAACGTGCGCGGCGGGCGGCGCGAGGGCGGCGGGCTCATCGACGGCTTCCTGGTGGAGCGGGTCGAGGAGGCCGAGTACCAGGGGCCGCTGGCCGCGCTCGCCCAGGTCGTCTCGCCCGAGCCGGTCCTCGACCCCGCGCTCCTCGACCTCACCCGGGCCGTCGCCGACCGCTACGCGGGCAGCCTCGCCGACGTCCTCCAGCTCGCCGTGCCGCCCCGGCACGGGAAGGCCGAGGCCGAGGAGTTCCCGCCGCCGCCCGCGCCGCCCGCCGCGCCCGCGCCCGGCTCCTGGCAGTGCTACCCGCGCGGCCCCGAGTTCCTCTCCTCGCTGGCCGGCGGCGGGGCGCCGCGGGCCGTGTGGACGGCGCTGCCCGGGCCCGGGTGGGCCACCGAGATCGGCCTCGCCGTGCAGGCGGCCCTCGCCTCCGGGCGCGGCGCCCTCGTCGTCGTACCGACCGTGCGGCTCGCCGAGCGGGTGGACCGGGCCCTGCGCGAGGTCCTCGGGCCCGGGCAGCACGCCCTGCTCACCGCCGACGCCGGACAGCAGCGCCGCTACCGCGAGTGGCTGGCCGTGCGGCGCGGCGCCGTGCGGGCCGTGGTGGGCACCCGCGCCGCGATGTTCGCCCCCGTGCGCGACCTCGGCCTCGTCGTGCTGTGGGACGACGGGGACGCCCACCACAGCGACGACCACGCGCCGTTCCCCCATGTCCGCGAGGTCCTCGAACTGCGCGCCTCCCGTGACAAGTGCGCCTTCCTCGCCGGGAGTTGGAGCTGCACCGTGGAGGCGGCCCAGCTGGTGAGCAGCGGCTGGGCCGGGACGCTCGCGGCGCCGCGCGAGACCGTGCGCCGGGTCGCGCCGACCGTGCGCACCATCGGCGACCTCGACGACGCCCGCGACGAGGCCGCCCGCGCGGCCCGACTGCCCAGCCTGGCCTGGGAGGTGGCGCGCGGAGCGCTGCGGGAGGGGCCGGTGCTGGTGCAGGTGCCCCGGCGGGGTTACGTACCCCGGCTGGCCTGTCAGCGCTGTCGGACGCCCGCGCGGTGCCGGCACTGCGCGGGGCCGCTGGAGGCCCGGGAGCAGGGGGAGTTGTGCTGCGGCTGGTGCGGGCGCGGCGAGGGCGACTGGCACTGCGCCGAGTGCGGCGGGGTGCGGCTGCGGGCCCAGGTGGTGGGCGCGCGGCGGACCGCGGAGGAGCTGGGGCGGGCCTTCCCCGCGGTGCCGGTGCGCACCTCGGGCCGGGACCACGTCCTGGACACGGTGCCGGGCCACCCGGCGCTGGTGGTGAGCACGCCCGGCGCGGAACCGGTGGCCGAGGGCGGGTACGCGGCGGCGCTGCTGCTGGACGGCTGGGCGATGCTGGGCCGGGCCGACCTGCGGGCGGGCGAGGAGGCGCTGCGGCGCTGGATGTCGGCGGCCGCGCTGGTGCGGGGGCAGGAGGCGGGCGGCGCGGTGGTGATCGTCGCGGAGCCGACGCTGCGGCCGGTGCAGGCGCTGGTGCGCTGGGACCCGGTGGGGCACGCCCAGCGCGAGCTGGCGGAGCGGGCCGAGCTGGGGTTCCCGCCGGTGTCGCGGATGGCCTCGGTGACCGGGCGCCCCGAGGCGGTGGCCCAGTTCGTGGCCGGGGCCGAACTGCCGCCGGACGTCGAGGTGTTGGGGCCGGTCCCGGTGGCGCCGACGCGCGGGCCCGGTGGGCCTCCGGCGGGGGAGTCCTGGGAGCGGGTGCTGCTGCGGGTGCCGCCGGGGACCGGGGCGGCACTGGCCCGCGCGCTGAAGGAGGCGCGGGCGGGTCGGGCGGCGCGCGGAGGCGCGGGTGCGGCGGAGGGCGTGCGGGTGCGGGTGGATCCGCCGGACATCGGGTAGGGCGGGGCGCGGGGCCGTGGTGCGCGAAGGCTCTGAAGGCCGTCCCCCCGCGCGCGGCCGGTGCGGAACACGACGATGCCCCGGGTCCACGGTCCACCACCGCGTGGCCGGGGCAGTCGGGTCGTGTCAGCCGTTGCGCGGGCCCGGGAAGGCCGTGGGGCGGCTCTCCTCGCGCAGGGACTGGGAGCTCGCCGTCGGCTGAGGCGGCATCGAGCGGGCCGCGGGCACGGCGGGGAGCGGCGGGACGGGCGGGACCGGCAGCGTGCGGGTCGTCTGCTCCTCCTGGACCGTCGGCTGCTGGGGCGCGCGCCGGGCACCGTAGCGGCGGTGCACCGCCTGCTTGGTGACGCCGAGCGCCGAGCCCACCGCGTCCCACGAGAAGCCCAGCGAGCGGTCGAAGTCCACGGCCGCGGTCACCAGGGTCTCGACGCTGTCCCGCAGTTCCTGGGCCAGGCGCACGGTCGGGGCGGGGGCCCTGCCGTAGACGACGAAGCCCGTGGACGGGCCGGAGCGGCGCGGGCGGTAGACGTTGCCCAGCTGGGCGGTGAGGGTGCGCAGAGCGTCCACCTGCCGGCGGACCCGCTCGATGTCCCGTACCAACAAGTGCAGGCTTGCCCGGGCTTGGGCGTCGTGGGTTGCGTGGTCGGCCATTTACAAGCCTCTCGAACCGGCGTTGACAAGTCGAAAAAAGGGGCGGGCCGCGCACGACTGCGGCCCGATTCGGTCAATCTCTCTTGACCAACGCGCCACCGGGGGTTGGGTCACGCTGGAGGGGCGTGTCCGCATATGCGCAGGGCGCGCGGGTGTGCGTACGCCCCCTGACGTGCGGCCCCATAGACTGGTGCGTCGCTCGTCCACGCCCGAGCCACCGCCCCGAGACAGACAGGCAGCCGCCACCATGAAGCTGGTCTTCGCAGGCACCCCCGAGGTCGCCGTACCCGCCCTGGACGCACTGATCGCCTCCGGCCGGCACGAGGTGGCCGCCGTCGTCACCCGACCCGACGCCCCCGCCGGGCGCGGCCGCCGACTGGTCGCCAGCCCGGTCGCCGAGCGGGCCGAGGAAGCCGGCATCGAGGTGCTCAAGCCCGCCAGGCCGCGCGACGAGGACTTCCTGGCCCGGCTGCGCGAGATCGCCCCGGACTGCTGCCCGGTCGTGGCCTACGGCGCGCTGCTGCCCCGGGTCGCCCTGGACGTGCCCGCGCACGGCTGGGTCAACCTGCACTTCTCGCTGCTGCCCGCCTGGCGCGGCGCGGCGCCCGTGCAGCACTCGCTGATGGCGGGCGACGAGGTGACGGGCGCCTCCACCTTCCTGATCGAGGAGGGCCTGGACTCCGGCCCGGTGTACGGGGTGGTCACCGAGGACGTCCGGCCCACCGACACCAGCGGGGATCTGCTGACCCGGCTGGCGTTCGCGGGCGCCGGGCTGCTCGCCGCGACCATGGACGGCATCGAGGACGGCACCCTGAAGGCCGTGCCGCAGCCGTCCGAGGGCGTCACCCTCGCCCCGAAGATCCAGGTCGAGGACGCCCTCGTGGACTGGTCGGCGCCCGCGCTGCGGGTGGACCGGGTGGTGCGCGGCTGCACCCCGGCGCCCGGCGCCTGGACGGTCTTCCGCGGCGAGCGGCTGAAGCTGGTGCAGGCCGTGCCGGCGGTGGACCGCACCGACCTGGCGCCCGGTGAGCTGTCGGCCGGGAAGAACAACGTGTACGTCGGCACCGGTTCGTACGCCGTGGAACTGCTGTGGGTGCAGCCGCAGGGCAAGAAGCCGATGCGCGGCGCCGACTGGGCCCGCGGGGTGCGCATCGCCCCGGGTGAGCGCGTCGGGGCGCCCGGCGTACGCTGAGGGGATAGTTCAGCCCCTTTCGAAACGCGGAGCACCTTTTGAGCGAGCAGTCCCGTCGCCCTGCCCCCCGGCCGCACCGGCGCCCCAAGAAGGACCCGGTCCGGATCCTCGCCTTCGAGGCCCTGCGGGCCGTGGACGAGCGGGACGCCTACGCCAACCTGGTGCTGCCGCCGCTGCTGCGGAAGGCGCGGGAGAAGGGCGACTTCGACGGGCGCGACGCGGCGCTCGCGACGGAGCTGGTGTACGGGACGCTGCGCCGCCAGGGCACGTACGACGCGGTCATCGCGGCCTGCGTCGACCGCCCGCTGCGCGAGGTGGACCCGCCGGTGCTCGACGTGCTCTCGCTCGGCGCCCACCAGCTGCTCGGCACCCGCATCCCCACCCACGCGGCCGTCTCGGCGACCGTGGAGCTGGCGCGCGTGGTGCTCGGTGACGGGCGGGCCAAGTTCGTGAACGCCGTCCTGCGCAAGATCGCCCAGGACGACCTGGACGGCTGGCTGGAGCGGGTCGCGCCGCCCTACGACGAGGACCCCGAGGACCACCTGGCCGTCGTGCACTCCCATCCGCGCTGGGTCGTCTCGGCGCTCTGGGACGCGCTCGGCGGGCCGCGCGCGGGCATCGAGGACCTCCTGGAGGCCGACAACGAGCGGCCCGAGGTGACCCTGGTCGCCCGGCCCGGCCGGTCCACCCCCGAGGAACTGCTCGCGGCGGTGGGCGAGGACTCGGCGGAGCCGGGGCGCTGGTCCCCGTACGCCGTGCGGATGGCCGAGGGCGGCGAGCCCGGGGCGCTGCGGCCGGTCCAGGAGGGCCGGGCCGGGGTCCAGGACGAGGGCAGCCAGCTGGTGGCGGCCGCGCTCGCCAACGCCCCGGTCGAGGGCCGCGACGAGCGCTGGCTGGACGGCTGCGCCGGGCCCGGCGGCAAGGCCGCGCTGCTCGCCGCGCTGGCCGCCGGGCGGGGCGCCGCGCTGCTCGCCTCCGAGAAGCAGCCGCACCGGGCGCGCCTGGTGGAGCGGGCGCTGGCCGGCAACCCCGGCCCGTACCAGGTCATCACCGCCGACGGCACCCGCCCGCCGTGGGGCCCCGGCTCCTTCGACCGGGTCCTGATGGACGTGCCCTGCTCGGGCCTCGGCGCCCTGCGCCGCCGCCCGGAGGCCCGCTGGCGGCGCCGCCCGGAGGACCTGGACTCGTTCGGCCCGCTGCAACGCGCGCTGCTCACCGAGGCGTTGAAGGCGGTCCGGGTCGGCGGCGTGGTCGGCTACGCGACCTGCTCGCCGCACCTGGCCGAGACCCGGGTCGTGGTGGACGACGTGCTCAAGAAGTTCCCCGGCGCCGAACTCATCGACGCCCGCCCCCTGATGCCGGGCGTCCCCGCCCTGGGCGAGGGCCCCGACGTCCAGCTCTGGCCCCACCTGCACGGCACGGACGCGATGTACCTGGCCCTGCTGCGCAGGACGGCCTGATTCCACCCGGCTCCGGGCGCTCCGGTGCCCGGAGCCGGGCGTTCTCCAGAGGCGAATGGCCTGGATTGCCGGGACTGTGGGGGGATCCCGAGCGGTCCCGCGGGATCCGGGGGCGCGCGGAGGCGGGGAAGTGCCGTGGGGCATGGCAGGCTTGGCACATGGCCCAGATCAACCCCAGCATCCTGTCCGCAGACTTCAGCCGACTCGCCGAGGAGGCGAAGGCCGTCGAGGGCGCCGACTGGCTGCACGTCGACGTCATGGACAACCACTTCGTGCCCAACCTGACCCTCGGGGTGCCGGTGGTCGAGTCGCTCAGCCGGGCGACCGACATCCCGCTGGACTGCCACCTGATGATCGCGGACCCCGACCGCTGGGCGCCGCAGTACGTCGAGGCCGGGGCCGGGTCCGTGACCTTCCACGCCGAGGCCGCCGCCGCGCCGGTGCGGCTGGCCCGGGAGATCCGCGCCAAGGGGGCCCGCGCCTCCATGGCGCTGAAGCCCGCCACGCCGATCGAGCCGTACGAGGACCTGCTCCCCGAGCTCGACATGCTGCTGATCATGACGGTGGAGCCGGGCTTCGGCGGCCAGGCGTTCCTGGACATCATGCTGCCCAAGATCCGCCGCACCCGGGAGCTGATCTCCAAGCACGGCCTGGAGCTGTGGCTGCAGGTCGACGGCGGTGTCTCGGCCGCCACCATCGAGCAGTGCGCCGAGGCCGGCGCGGACGTGTTCGTGGCCGGATCTGCGGTCTACAACACCGACGACCCGGCCGCCGCGGTGCGCATGCTGCGCAACCAGGCGGACGAGGCGACCGCCGCCGCGGCCTGGGCCTGCGCCCACTGACCCGTACGGGCGAACCGGCGCCCGGGGCCGTGGCCACCGGGCCACGGGCAGATGAACGGGGCCCGACGAGGGCCCCGCAGGACTGATCAAGTACCGCCGGATCTGACAGGATGAACGGCGAGTCCAGAGTGTGAACGGCACCGGCGCCCACGCGCCGGTGCGCGAGCAGTGACGCAACAGCAGTGAGGAGATCGCGGTGTCTGCAATGTCGGCGGGTCGGTCAGCCCTGCGGATGGGACCCGCGGAGCTCGTGCAGGCGGCGGCCATGGCCCGTCGCTTCTACCTGGAGGGCAAGTCCAAGATCCAGATCGCCGAGGAGTTCGGCGTCAGCCGCTTCAAGGTGGCCCGGGTCCTGGAGACGGCCCTGGAGCGGGACCTCGTACGGATCGAGATCCGCGTCCCGGCCGAGCTGGACGCCGAGCGCTCCGACGCGCTGCGCGCCCGCTTCGGCCTGCGCCACGCGGTCGTCGTGGAGTCCCCGGCCGAGGGCGAGGACGAGTCGCCCGACCCGGAGAACCTCGGCGAGGTGGCCGCCGACCTGCTCGGCGAGCTGGTCAACGAGGGCGACGTCCTGGGCCTGGCCTGGGGCCGCTCCACCATCCACATGGCCGCCGCGCTCGACCGGCTGCCCCCGTGCACGGTCGTCCAGCTGACCGGGGTGTACGACGCCGGGACCGCCGAGCGCGGCTCGGTGGAGGCCGTGCGGCGCGCCGCCCAGGTCTCCGGCGGCGAGGCCCACCCCATCTACGCCCCCATGCTGCTGCCCGACCCGGCGACCGCCGCGGCGCTGCGCAACCAGACCGGGATCGCCCGGGCCTTCGAGTACTTCGACAAGGTCACCGTGGCCTGCGTGTCCATCGGCTCCTGGGAGCCGGGCATCTCCACCGTGCACGACATGCTCTCCGACGAGGAGCGGGCCCACTACGCCTCCCTCGGCGTCGCCGCCGAGATGTCGGCGCACCTGTTCGACGCCGACGGCCGCCGCGTCGGCCGCGACCTGGGCGAGCGCTGCATCACCGTGGAGGCCGACCGGCTGCGCCGCATCCCGGAGGTCGTCGCCATCGCGGGCGGCGCCCGCAAGGCGCACGCCATCGGCGCGGTGCTCCGCTCCGGCCTGGTCACCAGCCTGGTCACCGACACCGCGGCCGCCGACTTCCTGCTCGGCGACTCCGCCCCCGGCGCCCACCCCGCCCTGGAGCGGGCCGACCCCGACGACGAGTAGGACGGTCGCCCGGTAGCGCCGGACGGCGGGTACGGAACCGCGGATACCGGTAGCTTCGGGGCATGGTGTCTCGCTCCGGGCGGTTCACGGCCGTCCTCGTCGCCGTCGGTGTCGTCCTCGGCCTGCTGCTCACCGGCTGCGGGCGCCAGTCGGGCTCCCAGGGCGGCGCCTCGCCGTCCCCGTCGCGCCCGCCCGCGTCGGCGTCCTCCGGGGCCCTGCGCGTCGCCGACCTGCCCGCCGAGGCCCATCAGACCCTCCGCCTGATCAGGAAGGGCGGCCCCTTCCCGTACGACAAGGACGGGGTCGTCTTCGGCAACTTCGAGAAGCGGCTGCCGTCGAAGAAGCGCGGCTACTACCACGAGTACACCGTCCGCACCCCGGGCGAGCGCGGGCGCGGCGCCCGGCGGATCGTGACCGGCTCCGGCGGCGAGGTCTACTACACGGCCGACCACTACGAGACCTTCGAGGAGGTCGAGCCCGATGACGCTCGCTGACCCGGTCGTCCTCGACCTGAGCGGGGTGGCCGACAAGGCCGCCTTCATGGAGCGCTGCGCCTCCGCGCTGGACCTGCCCGGCTGGTTCGGGCGCAACTGGGACGCCCTCGCCGACAGCCTCACCGACCTGCCCCGGGGCACCGTCGTGGTGGTGGAGGGCTGGCAGGACTACGCGGCCGGGCGGCCCGACGAGTGGGAGGTCGCCCAGGAGGTCCTGGAGTCGGCCGTGCTGCCCGGGGCGCTCGACGTACTGCTCCGCCTTGGAGGATCCCACCAGCACCCGGACCGAAGCCCTGGATGATCGGCCCGGGCAGCGCATTCCCGCCGACGTGGGACAATGAACTACGTGCTTTTTCCCCCTGGCTGAAATGCCCGGGGGCCACTCCGATCGACTGGGATGTCCAGCACGTGCGTTTCCTCAATGACCAGAAGCCGCCGTACGACCTGACGTACGACGATGTGTTCATGGTGCCGAGCCGCTCGGCCGTCGGTTCCCGCCAGGGCGTGGACCTCAGCTCGCCCGACGGCACCGGGACGACCATCCCGCTGGTCGTGGCGAACATGACCGCGATCGCGGGCCGCCGGATGGCCGAGACCGTCGCCCGCCGCGGCGGCATCGTCGTCATCCCCCAGGACATCCCGATCGAGGTCGTCACCGACGTCATCTCCTGGGTCAAGACGCGCCACCACGTCCTGGACACCCCGATCGTGCTGGCCCCGACCCAGACCGTCGCCGACGCGCTGGCGCTGCTGCCCAAGCGCGCCCACAACGCCGGTGTCGTCGTCGACGCCGACAACAAGCCGGTCGGCGTCGTCACCGACCAGGACCTGGCCGGGGTGGACCGCTTCACCCAGCTGTCCGAGGTCATGTCCAAGGACCTGCTGCTGCTCGACGCGGACATCGACCCGCGCGAGGCCTTCAACAAGCTGGACAACGCCAACCGCCGCTACGCGCCCGCCGTGGACCGCGACGGCAAGCTGGCCGGCATCCTGACCCGCAAGGGCGCCCTGCGCGCCACCCTGTACTCGCCGGCCGTGGACGCCAAGGGCGGGCTGCGCGTCGCCGCCGCCGTCGGCATCAACGGCGACGTGGCCGGCAAGGCCAAGCAGCTGCTCGACGCGGGCGTGGACACGCTCGTCGTCGACACCGCGCACGGCCACCAGGAGTCGATGATCGCCGCGGTCAAGGCCGTGCGCGCGCTCGACCCGCAGGTGCCGATCGTCGCGGGCAACATCGTGGCCGCCGAGGGCGTCAAGGACCTCATCGAGGCCGGCGCGGACATCATCAAGGTCGGTGTGGGCCCCGGCGCCATGTGCACCACCCGCATGATGACCGGCGTGGGCCGCCCGCAGTTCTCCGCCGTCCTGGAGTGCTCCGCCGAGGCCGCGAAGTACGGCAAGCACGTGTGGGCCGACGGCGGTGTCCGCCACCCGCGCGACGTCGCCATGGCGCTCGCCGCCGGTGCGTCCAACGTGATGATCGGCTCCTGGTTCGCCGGTACGTACGAGTCCCCGGGCGACCTCCAGCAGGCCGCCGACGGCCGCCTGTACAAGGAGTCCTTCGGCATGGCGTCCGCGCGCGCCGTGAAGAACCGCACCAGCGAGGAGTCCTCCTACGACCGCGCCCGCAAGGCGCTGTTCGAGGAGGGCATCTCCACCTCGCGGATGTTCCTCGACCCGGCCCGCCCGGGCGTCGAGGACCTGATCGACTCGATCATCGCCGGTGTGCGCTCGTCCTTCACCTACGCGGGTGCGGGCAGCCTGGCCGAGTTCGAGGACAAGGCGATCGTCGGCGTGCAGTCCGCCGCCGGGTACGCCGAGGGCAAGCCGCTGCACTCCAGCTGGAGCTAGGGCCTTTCGTTTGATGGTGCCGCGGGGCCCCGGGCCCCCCGCCCCGGGGGCGCGGGCGGGGGGGGGGGGGGGCGCGGGCACCCCGGCGC
>NZ_JBEOYE010000076.1:0-44372 GCF_040296945.1 Streptomyces sp. NPDC001941
CACCGGCGCCACGGCCTCCCCGGGCGGCGGCCCGGTCGCCTTCACCTCGGCGCTCGCCGGGGGCCGGCTGACCTCGGGCAAGAAGCAGCTGTACGAGCGTCAGCGCACCTCGGTGATCTCCGGGCCGCGCTGGAGCTGGCCCATCCCGCCGGCGAAACGGGACTCGTCCTGGTCGTCGGTCTGCACGCCCTCGGGGACCATCTGCGCGTCCTGGGGGAGCTTGAGGACGATCGGGTCGCGGGGCGCCATCGGCCCCTCGCCCCGCACGACCACGGTGTCCCGGAAGATCTGCTCCAGGACCCCGGCCGCCTCCGGCTGGACCGCGCCCTGGCCGGAGATCACGCCGCGCAGGAACCAGCGCGGGCCGTCGACGCCGACGAACCGCACGATCTGCACGCCACCGGTGCCGTCGGGCAGCTGTACGGGGACCTGGGCGCGCAGCTCCCAGCCCAGCGGGCCCTCGACCTCGTCGATGACACCGCCCTGCTGGGTGATACCCGAGGCGATCTCCTCGCGGACCTCGCCCCAGATGCCCTCCTTCTTGGGGGCGGCGAAGGCCTGCAGCTGGACCGCGCTGTCGCGCAGCACGACGGTGGCCGCGACGATCGCGTCGCCCGCGACCTCCACGCGCAGCTCCATGCCCTCGACCCCGGGCACGAAGATCCCCCCGAGGTCGACCCGGCCCTCGGCGGCCTCGGTCACCTCGGAGGCGTCCCACGGGCCGTCGGGCCGCGGCGCCGGCGGAAGGTTCACCCGGCGCGGCTCGTCCTCGGCCGCGTCGTCGGTGTCGACCTCGTCGACGACCTGCTCGGCCTCGCCCGCTGCGTCCTCAGCGGCACCGCTCTTCTTGCGACGTCCGAACACGTCACTGTCCTTCCCGGTCGGATACGACCGAAGCGTATCGATTCCCACCCGTAGTGCCGTCCACGGCGGCGTGGCCGCCGGTGGAACCGAAGCCCCCCTCGGCCCGCGCCGAACCGGGAAGCTCCGCCACCTCGTGGAAGCGCACCTTCTCGACCTGCTGGACGACGAGTTGGGCGATCCGGTCGAACCGCTCGAACGTCACGCTCTCGCGCGGGTCCAGGTTCACCACGATCACCTTGATCTCCCCACGGTACCCGGCATCCACCGTCCCGGGGGCATTGACGAGGGCGACGCCGCAGCGGGCCGCGAGCCCCGAACGGGGGTGCACGAAGGCCGCGTACCCGTCGGGGAGCGCGATGGACACCCCGGTGGGCAGCACCGCCCGTTCGCCCGGGGCGAGTTCGGCGGCCTCGGTGGTCACCAGGTCGGCGCCCGCGTCGCCGGGGTGCCCGTACGAGGGAAGCGGCACCTCCGGGTCCACGCGGCGGATGAGTACGTCGATGGGGTTGCGCATCAGGGGTTCACCTCGAAGGCGCGGGCGCGCCGGAGCTGGTCGGGGTCGTCCATGGCGGCCCGGATCTCCTCCGGGCGGCCGTTGTCGATGAAGTGGTCGACCTTGACCTCGATGAAGAGGGCGTCGGCGCGGACGGCGACGGGGCCGTCGGGCCCGCCGATCCGGCCGGTCGCCGTGGAGTAGATCTTGCGGCCGTGCACCGCGGTCACCTCGGCCGACAGGTGCAGCACGGTGCCCACCGGCACGGGCCGCACGAAGTCGGTCTCCAGGCGGCCGGTCACCGCGATCACCCGCAGCAGCCAGTTCAGCGAGCCCAGGGTCTCGTCCAGGGCCGTGGCCAGCACGCCGCCGTGGGCCAGGCCCGGCGCGCCCTGGTGGTCGGGGGTGACGGTGAACCCGGCGGTGACGGTGACGCCCTCGCCGGCCCGGGCCTCCAGGTGGAGCCCGTGGGGCTGGCCGCCGCCGCAGCCGAAGCAGTGCGCGTAGTGCGCGCCGAGGGCCTCCCCGGGCGCGGGCGCGTCGGGGTGCCGTACGGGCGGTATGGCCTCGGGCGGAGGGGTCAGTGCAGTACTCACAGGCGCAGACCTTACCCGCGCGGCAAACCGCCCGGCGCGCCGTGCCAAGCTTGGCTCCATGCAGTCTTACGAAGAGCGCCTGACCGCCCCCCGATCCTGGTGGCTGATCGCTTTCCTGCTGGGGGTCGCGGGCGGCCTGGCCCTGCTGCCGCTGGGCACGGTGGCGATGCTCGGCGGGCTGATCGTGACGGGCGTACTGGCGGCCGCCGGGGTCAGTTCGTACGGCTCCGCGCGGATCCGGGTGGTGCAGGGCTCGCTGGTCGCGGGCGACGCCCGGATCCCGGTGTCGGCGCTGGGCGTGCCCGAGCCGCTGGACGCCGAGGAGGCGCGGGCCTGGCGCTCGTACAAGGCGGACCCGCGGGCGTTCATGCTGCTGCGCGGCTACGTGACGACGGCGCTGCGGGTGGAGGTCACGGACCCGGCCGACCCGACCCCGTACGTGTACCTCTCCACGCGTGACCCGGAGGCGCTGGCCGAGGCCCTGGAGCAGGCCCGGACGGCCGAGCGGGACCAGGCCTGACGGGCGGGCGCCGGGACCTGGTCCGGGCGTCCTAGGTTCCGAGCTCCTTGGGCTTGTCCAGCGGGGGGAGCTCGGGCAGCGCGTCCCAGGGGACCTGGCGGCGGCGCAGGTCGCCGCGGATGTGTTCGGCGAGCTTCTTGGTGTCGCGGCGGTTCATCACCGCTCCGACGGCCGCGCCCACCATGAACGGCATCAGGTTGGGCAGGTTGCGCAGCGTCCGCTTCATGATCTGCTGGCGCAGCTCGCGCTTGAACTGTCCGCCGAGGGCCGTGTTGAGGCTGGTCGGCTTGGACACGTCGATGCCGCGCTCCTCGGTCCACGAGGTGAGGTACGCGGCGGCGCGCTCCCGTACGTTGCCGGGCGGGCGCAGGCCGTAGACCTCGTGGAGCTCGGCGACGAGCTTGAGCTCGACGGCCGCGACGCCGGTGATCTCCGCGGCCAGCTCGGCCGGCATCGCGGGCGGTACCGGCATCATCGCGGCCGCGCCGACGCCGGCGCCGACCGTGGAGCTGGCGTTGGCCGCGCCCGCGACCAGCTTGTCGGCGAGCTGCTCCGGGCCGAGGCCCGGGAACTGCTTGCGCAGGGTGGCGAGGTCGCGCACCGGGATCCGCGGGGCGTTCTCGATGATGCGGTCGGCGAGGTGGCCGATGCCGGCCCTGGCGCTCTCGCCGCCCTTGCGCACGCCCCGCTTCAGGGCGTCCAGTCGCTTCCCCCGGGTGGTCGGCCCGGATTGTTCGACTGCTTCGAGCGAGGCCGGCAGGCCCCGCTCGTCGTCACGTGCACCGGTGGAGGGCAGGAGGGCGGTGGAGTCGGCGGGGTCGGACGCCTGGGCGCCCTCCGCCGGTCCCGTGCCGCCCTGACGCGCCTCCGACGGCTTCGACTGCTCCTGGGAGCGGTCGCGCCGGAAGCGCGGTTTCCGAGACGGTGTGTCGCCTGCCACGGCCGACCTGACCTAGTCGCAGTCGCGGCAGATCGGCTGGCCGTTCTTCTCCCGCGCCAGCTGGCTGCGGTGGTGCACGAGGAAGCAGCTCATGCAGGTGAACTCGTCGGCCTGCTTGGGCAGGACCCGGACGGCCAGCTCCTCGTTGGAGAGGTCCGCGCCGGGCAGTTCCAGGCCCTCCGCGGCCTCGAACTCGTCGACGTCGACGTTCGACGTCGACTTGTCGTTCCGGCGGGCCTTCAGTTCTTCAAGGCTGTCCGAGTCGACGTCGTCGTCGGTCTTGCGTGGGGTGTCGTAATCCGTTGCCATGTCGCTCTCCCCCTCTGGGTGGTTGCGGTGTCTCCAGCGCACGTAACGCGTGAGAGGCCGGACTTGTGCCCGACCCGAGGCGGAGATTTTGCCTCACATCAAGGTCTGTTACTCAATCGACACCCAACCGGACCCCTCAAGAGTGATCGTCTTTGGGTGGCGATCCGGACCGTACATGGTCCGTTTGTCGACTCCACGGGCGCCACCCCGTGTACTTCCCGTGATGAGGACCCCCGGAAACCCGGACTTTTCCCGGCTTTCCGGTGCTGTTCTTGATCACGGAGAGTAGACGGCGGAAAATTCGCTCCTGTGAGCGATCCCACACGGGACCATTCATTACAGGGTACGAGAATTCCGCGCAAAGCGAACTCCGCCGACTGCTTCGCGGGCACGGGTCACACCGGCAGGGTGACCCGCATCACGAGGCCGCCGCCCTCGCGGGGCTCCGCGATGATACGGCCCCCGTGGGCGCGCGCGACGGACCGGGCGATGGAAAGGCCGAGACCGACCCCCTTGTCGCTGCCCGTGCGCTCCTGCCGCAGCCTCCTGAACGGCTCGAAGAGGTTGTCGATCTCGTACGCGGGAACCACTGGTCCCGTGTTCGAGACCACCAGGACCGCCTGTCCCTGCTGGGTCTCGGTGGTGACCTCCACCCAGCCGTCCCGCGCCACGTTGTACCGCACCGCGTTCTGCACCAGGTTCAGCGCGATGCGCTCCAGGAGCACGCCGTTGCCCTGGACCACCGCGAGCCCGCGCTCGCCCCGGAGCTCCACGCCCTTGGCCTCGGCCTCGGCGCGGGCCTGGTCGATGGCGCGGGAGGCCACCTCGGCCAGGTCCACCGGCTTGCGCTCGACGATCTGGTTCTCGCTGCGGGCGAGCAGCAGCAGGCCCTCCACGAGCTGCTCGCTGCGCTCGTTGGTGGCCAGCAGCGTCTTGCCCAGCTGCTGGAGCTCGACCGGGGCGCCCGGGTCGGAGAGGTGGACCTCCAGGAGGGTGCGGTTGATCGCCAGCGGGGTCCGCAGCTCGTGCGAGGCGTTGGCGACGAACCTCTGCTGGGCCGTGAAGGCCCGCTCCAGGCGCTCCAGCATCTCGTCGAAGGTGTCGGCGAGCTCCTTGAACTCGTCGTCCGGGCCGTCCAGCTCGATGCGCCGGGACAGGTCGCTGCCGACCACCCGGCGGGCGGTGCGGGTGATCTTGCCCAGCGGCGAGAGCACCCGGCCCGCCATGGCGTAGCCGAAGGCGAAGGCGATGATGCTCAGGCCGAGCAGCGCGAACAGCGAGCGGCGCAGCAGGTCGTCCAGGGCGTGCTGGCGCTGCACGCCGACGCACGCGCGCAGGGACGCGTTGGCGGCGTCCGCGCTGCTGGTGTCGAGCGGGCAGGACGGGTCGGACCTGACCTGGGAACCGGGCAGCAGCGTGATGGGCAGGCTGGTGCCCGAGTGCAGCGCCTGCGCCGTGAGCAGGTAGATGATCGAGAGCAGCAGGATCCCGGCGATCAGGAACATCCCGCCGTACAGCAGGGTGAGCCGTATCCGGATCGTGGGCCGCAGCCAGGGACGCGCCGGCTCCCTGGGGTCCCAGGTGGGCTTCGGGGGCGCCTTGGGTGGCGCGGGGGTGGTGGCCACCGGGGGTCAGATCCGGTAGCCGGAGCCGGGCACGGTGACGATCACCGGGGGCTCGCCCAGCTTGCGGCGCAGCGTCATGACGGTGACCCGGACCACGTTGGTGAACGGGTCGGTGTTCTCGTCCCAGGCCTTCTCCAGGAGCTGCTCGGCCGAGACGACCGCGCCCTCGCTGCGCATCAGGACCTCCAGGACCGCGAACTCCTTGGGCGCGAGCTGGATCTCCTTGCCGTCGCGGAAGATCTCGCGGCGGTTGGGGTCGAGCTTGATCCCGGCGCGCTCCAGGACGGGCGGCAGCGGCACGGTGGTGCGCCGGCCCAGCGCGCGCACGCGGGCGGTGAGCTCGCTGAAGGCGAAGGGCTTGGGCAGGTAGTCGTCGGCGCCGATCTCCAGGCCCTCGACGCGGTCGCTGACGTCCCCGGAGGCGGTGAGCATCAGGATGCGGGTGGGCATGCCGAGCTCGACGATCTTGCGGCAGACGTCGTCGCCGTGGACGAGCGGGAGGTCGCGGTCCAGGACGACCACGTCGTAGTCGTTGACGCCGATGCGCTCCAGGGCGGCCGCCCCGTCGTAGACGACGTCGACGGCCATGGCCTCCCGGCGCAGTCCGGTGGCCACCGCATCGGCGAGCAGCTGCTCGTCCTCGACGACGAGTACGCGCACGGCGCATTCCTTCCTGTGGTCCCGATCACACGGACCCGGTCACGGGCCGATACGGGTACTGACTGTGAGCTTCCATCCTGCCCCTTACGCGCGTAAACCGGCCGTAAGGCGGCGCGTCGGGGGCTCCGGGACAGCCGCCGTCCACGAGGAATTCACCGTTTTCCCGGGCCAGTTGAGGTTTCCCTGAGGAAGGGCGCGGGGAGGACGTCTTCACACCCGCGATCACGCCCTGTACGTGGCACGCCACGAGCCGCTCTGTCCCCCAGAGGTGAGGGCAGGTGATCCGGATCCAACCCTCGGCACACCCCGGTGCCACCGACCCATGACGAGGGGGCACATGATGGACGCTTTCACGGCGGGACTGCTGCAGCGCATAAAGGCCACGGAGACGGACCTGACGAGGGCCCGCGAGACCGGCGACGAGTTCCTCGCCGACGTCGAGCAGGCCGAGCTGGACGACCTGCACCGACTCGCCGCCGAGCACGGCGTGGAGTTCGGCGCGGCCAGCGCCTGAGCACGGCGGAGGGCCCCGGTACCGCTCGCGGTACCGGGGCCCTTCGCGTACGCACGTTCGCGCGCGCCGTTCCCGCAGGTGCGGGCATGTGCCGGGGGCTCAGTCGTGCCAGGCCCCGAACTCCTCCAGGAGGCCCTGCAGGGGTGCGAACACGCCCGGTGACGCGGCGACCGTCAGGTCGCGGTCCGGGCGCCGTCCCGGGCGGCCCCCGGTGAGCGCCCCGGCCTCGCGGGCGATCAGCTCGCCGGCCGCGAAGTCCCACGGGTTCAGCCCGCGCTCGTAGTAGCCGTCGAGGCGGCCCGCGGCCACGTCGCACAGGTCCACCGCGGCCGAGCCGCCGCGCCGGATGTCGCGCAGCAGCGGGATCAGCCGGTGGGCCACCTCGGCCTGGTGGGCGCGGACGTCGGCGACGTAGTTGAAGCCGGTGGAGACCAGGGCCTGGTCCAGCGGGGGCGCCGGGCGGTGGGCCAGCCGGCGCCCGCCGAGGAAGGCGCCGCCGCCGCGCACCGCGCGGAAGGTCTCCCCGCGCATCGGCACCTCGACCACGCCCGCCAGGGTCTCGCCCCGGTACTCGGCGGCGATCGAGACGGACCAGGTCGGCAGCCCGTACAGGTAGTTGACCGTGCCGTCGAGCGGGTCGACGATCCAGCGCACCCCGCTGCTGCCCTCGGTCGCCGAGCCCTCCTCGCCGAGGACGCCGTCGTCGGGCCGGTGCTCGGCCAGGAAGGCGGTGATCAGCTTCTCGGCGGCGAGGTCCATCTCGGTGACCACGTCGATGGGGCTGGACTTGGTGGCGGCCACGGCGAGGTCGTCGGGCCGCCCGTCGCGCAGCAGCTCCCCGGCCCGGCGCGCGGCCTGGAGGGCGAGTTCGAGCAGTTCGTCCGCGAGGGTGTCGGTCATGGCGTCTCCTCAGGCCTGTCCGGCCGGTCGTGTCGGCGTCGGTGCTACGCGTACGGGCTGTCGGCGCCGGCCGCCGCGGGCCGCTCGCTGCGGGCCGGGCAGCAGCCGATCGGGCACAGGTCGTGCGAGGGGCCGAGCGCGCCCAGGGCGCAGCGCTCCACGCGCGCGCCGCGCGTGGTGGCGGCCCGCTCCAGGACCAGGTCGCGCACGGCGGCGGCGAAGCGCGGGTCGGCCCCGACGGTGGCCGAGCGGCGCACCGGCAGGCCGAGCTCGGCGGCCTTGGCGGTGGCCTCGGTGTCCAGGTCGTACAGGACCTCCATGTGGTCCGAGACGAAGCCGATGGGCACCATGACGACGGCCGGGGCCCCGGCCGCGTGCCGCTCCTCCAGGTGGTCGCAGATGTCGGGTTCCAGCCACGGGACGTGCGGGGCGCCGCTGCGGGACTGGTAGACGAGCCGCCAGGGGTGCTCGGTGCCGGTGGCCTCGCGCACGGCGTCGGCGACCAGCGCGGCGACGTCCAGGTGCTGGGCCACGTACGCCCCGCCCTCGCCGTGCGCCTCGGAGGGCCCCGAGGTGTCGGCGGAGGCGTCGGGGATGGAGTGGGTGGTGAAGGCCAGGTGGGCGCCCGCGCGGACGTCCTCGGGCAGGTCGGCGAGGGCGGCCAGCACGCCCTCGGCCATGGGCTCCACGAAGCCGGGGTGGTTGAAGTAGTGCCGCAGCTTGTCGACCTTGGGCAGCGGCAGCCCCTCGGCCTCCAGGGCCGCCAGCGCGTCGGCGAGGTTCTCGCGGTACTGGCGGCAGCCGGAGTAGGAGGCGTACGCGCTGGTGGCGAGGACGGCGATGTGGCGGCGCCCGTCGAGCACCATCTCGCGCAGGGTGTCGGTGAGGTACGGCGCCCAGTTGCGGTTGCCCCAGTAGACCGGCAGGTCCAGGCCGGACTCCGCGAAGTCGGCGCGCAGCGCGTCCAGCAGGTCGCGGTTCTGCTCGTTGATCGGGCTGACGCCCCCGAAGAGGAAGTAGTGCCGGCCGACCTCCTTGAGCCGTTCCTTGGGGATGCCCCGGCCGCGGGTCACGTTCTCCAGGAACGGAACCACGTCGTCCGGGCCCTCGGGGCCGCCGAAGGAGAGCAGCAGAAGGGCGTCGTAGGGGGCGGGATCGCGCTGATCGGACATGGTCTTGATCCTGCCACCCGCCCCTGACAGCCGGGAAACCACACCACGGCGACCGGGCGAACGGACCGCGAGCGCGGCCGGAAACCGCCCCCCGACTGCCCGGAACCATGCGTTCCGGCGCCATCTCGGGCCTCCGCGGGAAGTCGTGCCCGCCGGCGCCCTGAGCCGGAAAACGACGGTGCGCCGGGGTCCACGGCGGCCGTAACCTGTAAAGGCCAACTACACGCCTTACGGAGCGCCCCTTGCCCAGTCCCTATCGCGCGATCTTCGCGGCCCCCGGCACCAGGGCGTTCTCCATGGCCGGCTTCCTCGGCCGGATGCCGCTGTCCATGATGGGCATCGGCATCGTCACGATGGTCTCCCAGCTCACCGGGCGATACGGGCTCGCGGGCGCGCTCTCGGCGACCCTGGCGATGTCGGCCGCGGTCATGGGCCCGCAGATATCCCGGCTCGTCGACCGGCACGGCCAGCGCCGGGTGATGCGCCCGGCGACCCTGATCGCGCTGGCCTCGGTGACCGGGCTGCTGCTGTGCGCCACGACGGGCGCCCCGGACTGGACGCTCTTCGTCTTCACGGCCGGGGGCGGCTGCGTGCCCAGCGTCGGTTCGATGACCCGTGCCCGGTGGGCGTCGATCCACCGCAGCTCCCCGCGCGACCTGCACACCGCGTACTCGTGGGAGTCGATCGTCGACGAGGTGTGCTTCATCTTCGGCCCGATCATCTCCATCGGCCTGTCCACCGCCTGGTTCCCCGAGGCGGGCCCGCTGCTCGCCGGGGTGTTCCTGGCGGTCGGCGTCTTCTGGCTGACCGCCCAGCGCTCCACCGAGCCGGTGCCGCACCCGCGCGGGCAGCACACCGGGGGGTCCGCGCTGCGCTCCCCCGGGCTGCAGGTCCTGGTCGCCACCTTCGTGGCCACCGGCGCCATCTTCGGGGCCGTCGACGTGGTGACGGTGGCCTTCGCCGAGGAGCGCGGCAGCAAGGCCTCCGCCAGCCTGGTGCTGGCCGTCTACGCGCTGGGCTCCTGCCTGGCCGGCGTGGTCTTCGGGCTGCTGCACCTGAAGGGAGAGCCCTCCCGCAGGTGGCTCCTGGGCGTCTGCGCGATGGCCGTGAGTATGATCCCCCTCCAACTGGCCGGGAGCCTGCCGTTCCTGGCCGTGGCGCTCTTCGTCGCGGGCCTGGCCATCGCACCCACGATGGTCACCACCATGGCCCTCGTCGAAGCGCACGTACCGCGCAGCAAGCTGACCGAGGGCATGACCTGGACCAGTACCGGGCTCGCGGTCGGCGTGGCGCTGGGCTCGTCGGCCGCCGGCACGGTGGTGGACGCGTCGGGTGCGCGCGCGGCGTACGTGGTGCCCGCGGTGGCGGGCGCGCTCGCGGCCGCGGTGGCGTTCCTGGGGTACCGCCGGCTGCGCAGGCCGGTGACGGAGCGGGAGGGGCAGCGGGCCGATGAGCACCACCAGCACGACGAGCAGGACGAGCAGGACGAGCACGTGGCGTAACTGGGCGGGGAACGTCTCCGCGCGGCCGGCCCGCGAGGTCTCCCCCGCCTCCGCCGAGGAGGTCGCCGATGCCGTGCGGCGCGCGGCGGAGGACGGGCTGAGGGTGAAGACCGCGGGCACCGGCCACTCGTTCACCGCCATCGCGGCCACCGACGGGCTGCTGATCCGCCCGGACCTGCTGACCGGGATACGCCGGGTGGACCGTACGGCGATGACGGTGACCGTGGAGTCCGGTACGCCGCTGAAGCGGCTGAACGCGGCCCTGGCGCGCGAGGGCCTGTCGCTCACGAACATGGGCGACATCATGGAGCAGACGGTGGCGGGCGCCACCAGCACCGGCACCCACGGCACCGGCCGGGACTCCGCCTCGATCGCCGCGCAGATCCGCGAGCTGGAGCTGGTGACCGCCGACGGCACCCTGCTGACCTGCTCGGAGAAGGAGAACCCGGAGGTCTTCGCGGCCGCCAGGATCGGCCTCGGCGCGCTCGGCGTGGTCACCGCGATCACCTTCGCGGTGGAGCCGCTCTTCCTGCTCAGCGCGCGCGAGGAGCCGATGGCCTTCGAGAAGGTCACCGCGGACTTCGACGAACTCTTCGCGGAGAACGAGCACTTCGAGTTCTACTGGTTCCCGCACACGGGCAACTGCAACACCAAGCGCAACAACCGCAGCGCGGGCCCCGCCGCCCCGCCCGGCGCGGTCAGCGCCTGGATCGAGGACGAGCTGCTCTCCAACGGCCTCTTCCAGGTGGTCAACTCGCTCGGCCGGGCGGTCCCGGCGACGATCCCCGCGATCGCGAAGGTCTCCAGCAAGGCACTCTCCGCCCGCACCTACACGGACATCCCGTACAAGGTCTTCACCAGCCCGCGCCGGGTGCGGTTCGTGGAGATGGAGTACGCGCTGCCGCGCGAGGCCTGCGTCGCGGCGCTGCGCGAGGTGCGGGCGATGGTCGACCGCTCCCCGCTGCGGGTCAGCTTCCCGGTCGAGGTGCGCACCGCGCCCGCCGACGACATCGCGCTCTCCACGGCCTCGGGCCGGGAGAGCGCGTACATCGCCGTGCACATGTACAAGGGCACGCCGTACCAGGCGTACTTCACCGCCGTGGAGCGGATCATGACCGCGCACGGCGGACGGCCGCACTGGGGCAAGGTGCACACCCGCGACGCCGAGTACCTCGCCGGGGCCTACCCGCGCTTCGGCGAGTTCACCGCGCTGCGCGACCGCCTCGACCCGGACCGCCGCTTCGCCAACGACTACCTGCGGCGCGTCCTGGGCTGAGCCGGGCCTACCCGGCGGGCGTCTCCCGCAGGGAGTTCTGCCCGCCGGACCCGGAGCCGGACCCGGATCCCGATCCGGATCCCGCGCTGTCGCCCGAGGGCTTCGGGGACGGCGGCGGCGGGCTGGGCGGCGGCGTCGGGCCGTCCGAGGGCGAGGGCGAGGCGCCGCCGTCCCCGTCGGAGGACGAGGGGTCGGGCGAGGGGCTGCCCCCGCCGTCCTCGCCACCGGTGCCGGGCGACGGGCTCTGCTTCCCGCCCGTGCCGTCGCCGGTGCCCTTGTCCTGGTCGCCCTGGTCCTGGCGCTGCCCGCCACTGCTGCCCGGGGCGGGCTGCTCCTGCCGCTGCTGCTCCTTCTTGCCGCTGTCGCCGGTCACCACGGACCCGAAGGACGTCCTGCCCGGGGTGCCGCTCAGGTCCTCGCCCGCCACGGCCTCGTACCCCGTGATGCACACCATCGCGACGCCGAAGACCACGCCGGCCGCGATCACCGGGCGCTTCCAGCCGCGCATCCGCGTGCCGTGGGTGGTCGAGGTGTTCCACTCGCCGTCCTCGGGCGGCCCGTCCTCCTGGGCCTGCGGCATCAGCCTGGTCTCGGCCACGCTGCCGGGCACGGGCACCTGACGGGCCTTCGGCCGGACCACGGTGACCTCGCGGATCTGCTCACCGGTGCGCCGGAAGAAGTGCTGGAACACACTGCCGCCGCAGGTGGCCACGATGCTGACCACGCCGGCGCCCAGGAACGTCCCGTACACGCCCAGCTTGGAGGCGAGGACCGCCGCGGTGATCGCCGCCAGCGCGCTGCCCGCGACCTGGGGCACGCTCAGATCGAGCCGCTGCTTCTTCTTCTCTTCCTGCCCTGCGACGACCATCACCTGTCCCTGCTCACCCATCTGTACCGTCCTGCACGAGAAAGGGACTTATGGGCGAAGCGATTGGTTCCGCATCCGCCGGTTGTGTGAAGGACGCCACGCGTGACGGGGGTGGACGGGACCCAACTCCCGTGCGCGCCGAGAACTTCAGCGGCGCGGCGGTCCACCCAGGTGGCCCGAATGGAGTACTGTGGCGAACCCTGGGCCCGGCCTCCCTCAGGGGTGTCCGGACCTACGGGAGGGGGCCGAAAAGCGGCGCTCGAACCGGCGGCGCCGCGGCACCGCACGGAGACCTGTTACACGGCGTGATGAACCGGTCACTCCGCGTAACGAAAAGGTAACCGTGCCATAACGGCGTTACAGGGTCCATGCCCGACACGCCGGGCAACTCGGCAAGGTTGTGGCAGGCTGCACCCGGGCAGGCCACACTCGACTAGCGGAAGCAGCGACGCAGGTGACGTCGGCAGGCACCACCCGGGAGGTCCCCATGCCCGAACTGCGTGTCGTGGCCGTCTCCAATGACGGCACACGACTGGTGCTGAAGGCTGCTGACAGCACGGAGTACACCCTTCCGATCGACGAGCGGCTGCGCGCCGCCGTGCGCAACGACCGCGCACGGCTGGGCCAGATCGAGATCGAGGTGGAGAGCCACCTCCGCCCGCGGGACATCCAGGCGCGGATACGAGCCGGTGCCTCCGCCGAGGAGGTCGCCCAGCTCGCCGGCATCCCCGTCGACCGCGTCCGTCGCTTCGAGGGTCCCGTGCTCGCGGAACGAGCCTTCATGGCGGAGCGGGCGCGCAAGACGCCCGTGCGCCGCCCCGGTGAGAACACCGGCCCCCAGCTCGGCGAGGCCGTGCAGGAGCGGCTGCTGCTGCGCGGGGCCGACAAGGACACCGTCCAGTGGGACTCCTGGCGCCGCGACGACGGCACCTGGGAGGTCCTGCTGGTCTACCGGGTCGCGACCGAGGTGCACTCGGCGAGCTGGACCTACGACCCGCCGCGGCGGCTGGTCCAGGCCGTCGACGACGAGGCGCGCCGCCTCATCGGCGAGACCGACGACACGCTGGCCGCGCAGGAGCCGAGCTTCCCGTTCGTGCCCCGCATCGCCCGGCTGCCCCGCGACCGGCCGCTGGACCGCGCCCTGGACCGGCAGCTGGAGCGGCCCGCTCCGGTGCCCGCGCCCGAGCCGGAGGAGAGCGAGCGCGACTCGCTGACCAGCCTGCTGGAGGCGGTGCCGAGCTTCCGGGGCGACCTGGTCGTGCCCGAGCGGCCCGAGCCCGCCCCGGTGCCGGTGACCGAGCCCGTGGAGGAGGCCGAGGCGGAGGAGCCGCCCGCGCCCGCCGCGTCGGCCGGGGCCGGATCGGCGTACGCGGACGTGCTGATGCCGCGCTCGGTCAGCGGCCACCGCGACCGCCTGGTCGGCACCACCGACCGGCAGGCGGAGGCCGACGGGGTGCGCCCCGGACGCCGCGCGGCGGTGCCCAGCTGGGACGAGATCGTGTTCGGCACCCGGCGCAAGAAGCAGGAACCGAAGTAGTACGGCAGTAGTACGGCCGACTTGAGGGGTACGGGAACGGGGCAGCGCCCCGTTCCCGTACCCGTCTGTCGTCAGCCGCGCTCGGGGCCCGTCGCCACCGGGCGGGTGCCGTCGTAGGACCACTCCGACCACGAGCCCGCGTACAGCGCCGCGTCGATCCCCGCGACGGCCAGCGCCAGCACCTCGTGCGCCCCCGAGACGCCCGAGCCGCAGTACACGCCGACCCCGTCCGCGTCCGCCGCGCCCAGCCCCTTGAAGCGGGCGGCCAGTTCCCCGGCGGGCAGGAAGCGGCCGTCCGGGCCGACGTTCTCGGTGGTGGGCGCCGAGACGGCCCCCGGGATGTGCCCGCCGACCCGGTCGATCGGCTCCACCTCGCCCCGGTAGCGCTCCCCCGCCCGGGCGTCCAGCAGCAGCCCGGAGCGGGCCAGCGCGGCGGCCCCGTCCGCGTCGAGGAGCTCCGTCGCGCCCGGCCGGGGCACGAAGTCGCCCGCCTCCGGCTGCACGGCGCCGCTCTCCAGCGGGCCCTCCCACACCGCGAGGCCGCCGTCGAGCACCCGCACGTCCGGGTGACCCGTCCAGCGCAGCATCCACCAGGTCCGTGCGGCCGCCCAGCCCTGGCCGCCGTCGTAGACGACCACCGGGCGTCCGGCGCTCACGCCGGCCGCCCGCATCGCCGCCCCGAAGGCCTCCGGCTCAGGCAGCGGGTGGCGTCCGCGCGGGCCCGCCCCGGCGGCCAGGTCCGCGTCGAGGTCGACGAAGACGGCGCCGGGAAGGTGCCCCTCGGTGTACTCGGCCCGGCCGTCGAACCCGGGCTCACCTGCGGCTTTGGCGGTACTGAGCTGCCAGCGGACGTCCAGCAGGAGCGGCGGGTTGGGGCCGGTCGACTCGCTCGCGAGTTCGGATGCGGAGATGATGGCTGTCATGGACGCCATCCTCGCGCACGGCCACGCGGGAGCGTAACGCGCCCGAAACCGACGGGCACGGGCGGGAAACACCACCAGAGGCCTCCTCCCCCAGGATCACGCCAAGTGCGGCGCGGCCGGGGCGCGCCGCGGGCCCGGTGGTGCGAGCATCTGACCCGGCGCGCACGGCTCGACGGCGAGCCAGCGCGACCAGGGCCGAGAAAGGGCCCCAGGTCCCCCCGTACGGCCACGACGATGGTCCGAGGAGAGAGTGACGATGACCGAGGCGACTCGGCGCACGCCCGGCGCCCCCTGCTGGGTGAGCTTGATGGTGCACGGCCTTGACGCGACGCAGGAGTTCTACGGAGAGCTGTTCGGCTGGGAGTTCCGCCCCGGGCCGCAGCAGCTCGGCCCCTACGTGCGCGCCCTGCTCGACGGCGCGGAGGTGGCGGGTATCGGCCAGCTCCCGCCCGACCGCCACCTGCCGGTGGCCTGGACGACGTACCTGGCGACGGACGACGCGGACGAGACGGCGGAGGCGATCCGGGCCTGCGGCGGCACGGTCGGCGTCGGCCCGCTGGACGCGGGCGAGGCGGGCCGCCTGGCCATAGGGTCCGACCCCTCGGGGGCGGTCTTCGGCATCTGGCAGGCCGGCGGGCACGCGGGCGCGGCGGCTCCGGCGGGGCCGGGCACGCCGGTCTGGAACGAGCTGGTGACCCGGGAGACCGCGTCGGTCGGCAAGTTCTACCAGACGGTGTTCGGCCACGAGACGGAGGCGGTCGTCTCGGCCGACCACGACTGCCTGACGCTGCGTCTGGAGGGCCGCCCGGTGGCGTCGGTGCACGGCGTGGGCCATGCGCTGGCGCGCGACCGGGGCCCGCACTGGATGACGTACTTCGAGGTGGAGGACCCGGACGCGGCGGCGCGGCTGGTGGCCGGGCTGGGCGGCCGGGTGGTCCGCCCGGCGCGCTCGGGGCCCTACGGCCGCACGGCGGTGGTGGCGGACCCGGAGGGCGCGGTGTTCGCGCTGGTGCGTTCGGAGCGGGCGGACTGACCGACGGCCCGGGTCAGCCCGAGGTGACCGGCAGCACGTCCGGGGAGAGGGCCGCGGCGCGGGCGGACGCCGCGGTCATCCGGCGGCGGTGGTGGCGCCGGCACAGCACCTCGTAGCCGACCTCGTCCCCGGCGTTCACGTCGCCGATGACGACCTGGGCGCCCTCCACGACCATGTGGCCGCCGACGGTGCGCGCGTTGTGCGTGGCGCGCGCGCCGCACCAGCAGAGGGCCTCGACCTGGAGCACCTCGACCCGGTCGGCCAGTTCGACCAGGCGCTGGGAGCCGGGGAAGAGCTTGGAGCGGAAGTCGGTCGTGATGCCGAAGGCGAAGACGTCCAGTTCGAGGTCGTCGACGACCCGGGCCAGCTGGTCGATCTGCTCGGGGGCGAGGAACTGGGCCTCGTCGGCGATCACGTAGTCGCAGCGGCCGCCCTTGGACAGGTGGTTGACCAGGTACCCGTAGAAGTCGAAGCCGTCGGCGGCCTCGATGGCGTCGGTGACCAGGCCCAGGCGCGAGGACAGCTTGCCCTGGCCGGCCCGGTCGTCGCGGGTGAAGATCATGCCCTGCAGTCCGCGCGCGGACCGGTTGTGCTCGATCTGAAGAGCGAGGGTGCTCTTTCCGCAGTCCATCGTTCCGGAGAAGAACACCAGCTCGGGCATGGGGAGTCGAGGACCTTTCGGGGTCGGGTGGGGGCGGGGGTGCGGGGAAGGGGGGCGTTACGAGCGTACTTCGAGGAGCGGCACCAGCTGCTCCACGGGGGTCATCGAACCGTGCACGCCGACCATCGCGGACTCGTGCGGCTCCGCCGCGGACGCGGTGATGATCACGTCGTCGGCCGCCGCGGCGACCACGTCGCCGATCCGCCCGTACACCCGCTCGTCCACCTCGGGGCCGAACCAGCCCAGGGCCAGGGCCTCGTCGCGGCCCGCCACCCAGAACCGGTCGCCGAGCACCTCGCGCCAGCAGGTGAGGACGTCGGCCTCGGCGCCCGGCACCGCGTACACGTGCCGCGCCCGGCCCTCGCCGCCCAGCAGGGCGACCCCGGCGCTCAGCTCCCAGTCCTCGTCGAAGTCGATCCGCGACTCCTCGTCGAACGGGATGTCGATCATGCCGTGGTCGGCGGTGACGTACAGCGCGGCGCGCGGCGGCAGTTGCTCGGCGAGCCGCTGCACCAGCCGGTCCACGTACATCAGCTGGCCGCGCCAGGCGTCGGAGTCGACGCCGAAGCGGTGGCCCTTGCCGTCGACCTCGGAGTAGTACGTGTAGACCAGCGAGCGGTCCCCGCCGGCCAGCTGCTCGGCGGCCAGGTCCATCCGCTCCTCGCCGGACAGCCGTCCGTGGAACGTGCCGCCGCTGAGCGCGATCTGGGTGAGCGGGGTCTGCTGGAAGGTGGGCGAGGAGACCTGCGCGGTGTGCACGCCCGCCGCGTCGGCCAGCTGGAAGACGGTGGGGTAGGGCTGCCAGGCCTGCGGGGAGGTCCAGGGCTTCCAGCGCAGCTGGTTCATCAGCGCGCCGGTGCCGGGGTCGCGCACCGTGTAGCCGGGCAGTCCGTGGGCGCCGGGGGTCAGGCCGGTGCCGACCGAGGCCAGCGAGGTGGCGGTGGTGGCGGGGAAGCCCGCGGTGACCGGGCGGCCGGTGCCGCCGCGCGAGGAGCCGAGCAGCGAGTGGAGGTAGGGCGCCTCGGCGGGGTGCGCCCTGATCTGCTCCCAGCCCAGGCCGTCGATCAGGAAGACGCAGTTGCGGTCGGCGGGGGCCAGCTCGGCGATGCGGGCCTCGAAGCCGGGCACCTCCATGCCGGCCGCGAGGGTCGGCAGCAGGTCGGCGAGCGATCCGGTGCCGTACTCGGGGACGGGCGCGGTGGCGGGGGCGAGCGGCTCGGGGTCGTCCGGCCAGGCGGGCTGGGCCATCAGCGGGTGGCTGCCGTGGCCTCGGAGAGCGCCTGCGCGAACGCGAGCGTCTGGCGCACGGTGTCGGGGCCGTCGCCGGCCTCGCTGACCCGCAGGCTGAGGTCGTCGGCGGTGGAGTTGCCCGTGTAGCCGTGGTCGGCGTCGCAGTCGGGGTCGCCGCAGGCGGCGGGCTCCAGGTCGATGCGCGAGACGGCGCCCCAGCCGATGGTCAGGACGACCTCGCGGGGCAGGGTGCCCGGGGTGTACGACTCCGGGTTGGCGACGACGCGGCTGACCACGACCGAGGAGATCCGCTCCAGCTTCACCGACTCGGTGGAGGTGGTCGCGTAGGGCGTGGGCGAGCTGCTGTCGGCGGCCTGCTCGTCGGTGTGGCTGACGATGAACCGGTTCGCCGTCAGGACCAGGACGGTGACGTGGCGGCGGACCTCGTTGGAGTCGAAGGTGGTCTCCTGGTGCACCACGTACGAAGAGACCGGCTCGCCGCCGACGGCGGCCTCCACCGCCTCGGCCACGAGGGCCGGGTAGTAGCCGCTGCGCTCGATCGCCGCGCGCAGCCCCTGGGTGGTCGTACCGGTCTTCGCCATGGACTCCATCCTAAGCCCCGGGTGGGGGCGTGACGGCCGGGTCGGCGGCCGGGCCGGCCGCTCAGTAGCTGGGCAGGCGGCGGGGGCCGAGGTCGGTGCGGGCGTCGCCGGGGCCCGGTGGCTCGGCGAGGCGGACGGTGGCGCCGAGGACGGTCAGCCCGTGCGGGGCGACGACCACCGGCTCCAGGGCCACCGAGACGACCTCGGGGTGGTCGTCGACCAGCCGGGAGACCCTCAGCAGCAGCTCTTCCAGGGCGGCGGTGTCCACGGGCGCGGAGCCGCGCCAGCCGAAGAGCAGCGGGGCGGTCCTGATGGAGCGGATCTGCTCGGCCACGTCGCGGTCGGTGGCGGGGATCAGCCGGTGGGCGGTGTCGCCGAGGAGCTCGGAGGCGGCGCCGGCCAGGCCGAAGGAGAGGACGGCGCCGACGGCCGGGTCGATGGCGGCGCGCACCACGGTGTCCACGCCCCGGGGGGCCATGACCTGGACGACGGGCTGGAGCTCGGCGGGCTTGCCGAGGGTCTCGGTGAGCTCGGCGTAGGCGGTGCGCAGCTGCTGCTCGGTGGCCAGGTCCAGGCGGACGCCGCCGAGGTCGGGGCGGTGGCGCAGGTGGGGTGCGGTGGTCTTGAGGGCGACGGGGTAGCCGAGGCGGTCCGCGGCGCGGACGGCCTCGTCGGGGGTGGGGGCGGGCAGCGCGGGCGGTACGTCGATGCCGTAGCTGCCCAGGAGCGCGCGGGTGGCGTCCGCGTCCGGGGTCCGCTCGCCGCGCAGCTCCCCGATCAGCCGGGCGGCGCGCTCCTCGTCGATGGTGGCGTCCAGTTCCTCGGGCACCCGTCCGGGCTCGCCCGCCCCGCGCCGCCAGCGCGCGTAGCGGACGGCCTCGGCCAGGGCGCGGACGGCGCGCTCGGCGGCGGGGTAGGCGGGGATGCGGGCGGCCGGGGCGCCGGTGGGGGCGGGGGCCGGCTCGGCGGGCCGCGGCTCCGGGGCCGGGTCCGGCTGGGCGCGGCGGGCCGGGGAGGTGCTGGTGGCGGCGGAGAGGGCCTCGGCCAGCGCGCCCATCTCCACGTGCACGACCATCACGGGCTTGGCCGGGTCGGTGGCGGTGGCGGCGCGCAGCGCGTCCGCGAGGGAGTCCATGTCGCCGCCGACGGACGGGATGACGGTGACCACGACCGCGTCGCAGGCGTCGTCGGCCAGGGCGGCGGCCAGGGCGCGGGAGAAGTCGGCGGCGGTGGCCGCGGTGGTCAGGTCCCGGGGCGGCAGCGGGCGCAGCCCCTCGGTGAGGCAGGCGTCGTGGGTGAGCAGGCCCAGGGACTCGGAGTTGCCGAGGATCGCGACCCGGGGCCCGGCGGGCAGCGGCTGTCCGGCGAGCAGCAGGCCCGCGTCGACGAGTTCGGTGACCGTGTCGACGCGGATGACGCCCGCCTGGCGCAGCAGCGCCGAGACGGTGGCGTGCGGCAGCCGGGTGGCGGGGACGACCTGTCCGGGCGGGGCGCTGCCGCTGTGGCGGCCGCCCTTGACCACGACGACGGGCTTGACGGCGGCGGTGCGGCGGGCGAGCCGGGTGAACTTGCGGGGGTTGCCGATGGACTCCAGGTAGAGGAGGACGACGTCGGTGTCCTCGTCCTCGTACCAGTACTGCAGGAGGTCGTTGCCGGAGACGTCGGCGCGGTTGCCGGTCGAGATGAAGGTGGAGAGCCCGGCGCCCCTGCGGTGGAGTCCGGCGAGCAGGGCGATGCCGATCGCGCCCGACTGGGTGAACAGGCCGATGCGGCCGCGCGCGGGCATCTGCGGGGCGAGCGAGGCGTTCAGCCGCACCGCCGGGGAGGTGTCGATCACGCCGAAGGCGTTGGGCCCGATCACCCGCATGCCGTGGCTGCGGGCCTGGCGCACCAGTTCGCGCTGGCGCTCGCGGCCCTCGGCGCCGCTCTCCGCGTACCCGGCGGTGAGCACCACCAGGCCGCGCACCCCGTGCGCGCCGCACTCGGCGACCGCCCGCGGCACCCGTTCGGCGGGGACGGCCAGGACCGCGAGGTCGACCGGCTCGCCGATCGCGGCGACGTCGCGGAAGGCGGGGACCCCGGCGATGTCGGTGCGGCCGGGCTCCAGGGCGCTGTTCACGGCGTAGGTGCGCCCGGTGAAGCCGGCCGCGCCGAGGGCGTCGAGGACCGCGCGGCCGACCCCGCCGGGCTCGCGGCCGGCGCCGATCACGGCGACGGAGGCGGGGGCGAGCAGCCGCTGCACCGAGCGGGCCTCGGCGCGCTGTTCGCGGGCGCGCTGCACGGCGAGCGAGCGGTCGGTGGGCTCCAGGTCGAGCTGGAGGTGGACCGAGCCGTCCTCGAAGCTGCGCTTCTGGGTGTACCCGGCGTCCGTGAAGACCTTGATCATCTTGTTGTTGGCGGGCAGCACCTCGGCGGCGAACCGGCGGATGCCGCGCTCGCGGGCGACGGCCGCGATGTGCTCCAGGAGGGCGGACGCCACTCCCCTGCCCTGGTGGGCGTCCTGCACCAGGAAGGCGACCTCGGCCTCGTCGGCGGGGGCGGCGGCGGGCCGGCCGCGCTCGTCGATGCGGTCGTAGCGCACGGTGGCGACGAACTCCCCGGCGACCGTCATCGCCAGGCCCACCCGGTCGACGTAGTCGTGGTGGGTGAACCGGTGCACGTCCTTGGCGGACAGCCGGGGGTACGGTGCGAAGAAGCGGTAGTACTTCGACTCGTCCGAGACCTGCTCGTAGAAGCTGACCAGCCGGTCGGCGTCGGCGGTGGTGATCGGACGGATGCGGGCGGTGCCCCCGTCGCGGAGCACCACGTCTGCCTCCCAGTGGTCGGGGTACGCGTGTTCCGACTGCTCCGGCGGGCTCTGCATGGGGCCAGCGTACGGCCAGGCCACGAGTCGCGGAGGCCGTCGTGCCGGGGCATGGTGGGACAGGCCGATGGTCGGTGCGATCAGGGCCGAAGGTCGGTGAGGAGCACTCCGCAACGCGTGAGAGACTGGTCTAGACAACCGCTAAGACTTGAAGGGCAACACCATGGCTGAGCGCCGCGTCAACGTCGGCTGGGCCGAGGGCCTGCACGCCCGCCCCGCCTCCATCTTCGTCCGTGCCGCCACGGCCTCCGGCGTTCCGGTCACGATCGCCAAGGCCGACGGCAACCCGGTCAACGCCGCGTCCATGCTCGCGGTGCTCGGCCTGGGTGCGCAGGGCGGCGAGGAGATCGTGCTCGCGTCGGACGCCGAGGGCGCGGACGCCGCCCTGGACCGCCTGGCGAAGCTCGTCGCCGAGGGCCTCGAGGAGCTCCCCGAGACCGTCTGAGTCCCGGGCACCCTCGCAGTACGCACAGGAAGCCGCGGCTTTCCGGATCCACTCCGGCAGGTCGCGGCTTTCTCGTGCGCGAAAATCCTTCTCATGCGCGGAAATCACCGGATGCACGCAGCCTCAGCCGCTTGTACGGGTATCCGCATTCCGGGTGAATAAAGCGCGCCCCACTGGTGGGCCCACTTTAATTCCCCCCTTTGTATACGGCCCCTTTGTTAATGCCGGGCGCTCGCACTGTTTACGGCGTGTTGCGAAGTCCTCACGCGCAGCCGGTGCGCCGGCAGTCCGCGCTCGGCGTGCAGCGCGGTCAGCGAGCGCGCCCGCTCCGCGTCGCCGCGCGCCACCGCGTCCACGATCGCGCCGTGCTCGGCCCAGGTCTCCAGCGGACGGGCCGGCTGCTCGACCACGTACATCCAGGCGATCTTGTGCCGCAGCTGGGTCAGCAGGGAGCTCAGGCCCGGGCTGCCCGCCGCCTGCGCCAGCGTCTCGTGGAACCAGCCGTCCAGCGACCGCAGGTCCTCCCCCTGGCCGCCGCGCGCCCGCGCCTGGCCCAGCCTGACCAGGCCGCGCAGCACCTTGAGGTGGGCCTCGCTGCGGTGCTGGGCGGCCCGGGCGGCGCCCAGCGGCTCCAGGAGCGTACGGATCTCCAGGAGGTCGGCGGCCTCCTGGGCGGTCGGCTCGGCCACGCACGCGCCCGCGTGGCGGCGGGTGGTGACGAAGCCCTCGGACTCCAGGGTGCGCAGCGCCTCGCGGACCGGGACGCGGGAGACCCCGTACCGGCGGGCGAGCTGCTCCTCGGTCAGCCGGCCGCCGCGCTCGAAGGCACCGGACACGATGTCGTCGCGGATCGCCGTGCATACCGAGTGAGCGGGAACGCGCATACAGAGCCTCCGAATTCGTCCACCCCGGCCCGGGGTCGTGACGGCGCCATTGTGCTGCACCGCACTTGTTCGACTCTATGACAGCGGGCCGCGAATTCCGATGGCTCCCGGGAATCGTCCGAATTCTTTTGTCCGCCGCGGAGGTTCACCGGGGCGCACGGGGCGGGGGTCGGCGCGGGAAGCGCACGAGGCCCCCGCCGGGTCGGCGGGGGCCTCGTGGGAGGTGCTGCGGGGCGTGCGGCTCAGACGCCGACGCCGTGCGCGCGCAGGTAGGCGATCGGGTCCATGTCGGAGCCGTACCCCTCGCCCGAGCGGGCCTCGAAGTGCAGGTGCGGGCCGGTGGTGTTGCCGGTGTTGCCCGAGAGGGCTATCTGCTGGCCCGGCTCCACCGTCTGGCCCACCGACACGCCGATGGAGGACAGGTGGCCGTACTGGGTGTACGTGCCGTCGTTCATGCGGATGACGACGTTGTTGCCGTACGCCCCGCCCCAGCCCGCCTCGACGACGGTGCCCAGGCCGACCGCGTGCACCGGGGTGCCGCTGGCCGCGTGGAAGTCGATGCCGGTGTGGCTGCCGGAGGACCAGATGGAGCCACCGGTCTTGTAGCCGGTGGAGACGTAGCTGCCGGAGATGGGCGCCACGAAGCTGTTCAGGCGCTTGCGCTCGGCCTCGCGGGCGGCGCGCTCCTTGGCCTCGCGGGCGGCCTTGGCGCGGGCCTCGGCCTTGCGCTTGGCCTCCGCCTCGGCCTTGGCCCTGGCGAGGGCCTGGGCGGCCTCCTGCTCCTGGGCCTCGGCCTGCGCGTTGATGCGGTCGGCGAGGGACTCGGCGACGACGGCCGCGTTCAGTCCGGTCTGCTCGACCGAGGGGGCTTCCCCGTCGGCGGCGAGCGCCGGGGAGGCGAGGGTGCCGATGACGCCGGTGGTGGCGATGGTCGCGATCGAGGCGACGCCGGCGCTGCGGCGCGCCAGACGGCTCGGACCACGGTGCTTCCCGGTGGCACGGGTGAACGCCATGTAGGAGCTGTTTCCTTTCCTTCCTTCTCGCCTACCGGGTTAGCTGACGGGTTCGGAGCAGGAAGGTCTCCTACGGTCGCCCCTCGCAGGGCGTCCGATTCACCCCAGGGACTGAGTGGGTCCCCGGCTCCCCAGGCTCGCGCCTGACGGGGACTCGGCGATGACTGCCCGCGCTGCCGCGGGTGCGGCGGGGACGGCTCACGGACAGTTCCAACGGTCCAGAACGCTAAGCGTCTCCTCTTTCAATCACCAAACAGACACGACGTTTTGTAGCGCACGCCACAGGACGGACAGGCAACCTCACCAACAAACCGGACATAAGGGAGGACCCCCGGCGAAACGCTCACGCCGGGGTCCTCCGCGGGCCGTCCGCCCTGATGACAGGCCGTCAGCCGGTGACCACCGTCACCTCGCCGATGCCCAGCGCCCGCACCGGCTCCGCGATCTGCGCCGCGTCCCCGACCAGCACCGTGACGAGCCGGTCCACCGGGAAGGCGCTGACGACGGCCGCCGTCGCCTCCACGGTCCCCGTCTCCGCGAGACGGGCGTACAGCTGCGCCTGGAAGTCGTCGGGCAGGTGCTGCTCCACCTGGTCCGCCAGGGTCGCCGCGACCGACGCCGCCGTCTCGTACTTCAGCGGGGCGACGCCCACCAGGTTCTGCACCGCCACGTCCCGCTCGGCGTCGGTCAGGCCTCCCTCCGCCAGCGTCCGCAGCACCTGCCACAGGTCCGCCAGCGCCGGGCCCGTGTTGGGCGTGTCCACCGAGCCGCTGATCGCGAGCAGGGAGGCGCCCGCGCCGTCCGGGCCCGAGCGCAGCACCTGGCCGAAGGCCCGCACCCCGTAGGTGTAGCCCTTCTCCTCGCGCAGCACCCGGTCCAGACGGGACGTCAGGGTGCCGCCCAGGCAGTACGTGCCGAGCACCTGGGCCGGCCACACCCGGTCGTGCCGGTCGGCGCCCACGCGGCCGATCAGCAGCTGCGTCTGCACGGCCCCGGGGCGGTCCACCACGACCACCCGGCCCCGGTCGTCGGCGGTGACCGCCGGGACCGGCCGGGACGCGCCCGGGTCGCCCGTCCAGGCGCCCAGCGTGTCGGCGAGCAGCGCGTCCAGGTCGACCCCGGTCAGGTCGCCGACCACCACCGCGGTCGCCGTGGCGGGGCGCACGTGCGCCTCGTAGAAGGCGCGCACCGCCGCGGAGTCGATCCGGGCGACGGTCTCCTCGGTGCCCTGGCGCGGCCGGGACATCCGCGAGTCCGCCGGGAACAGCTCCTTCGACAGCTGCTTGGCGGCCCGGCGCGCCGGGTTGGCGCTCTCGTGCGGGATCTCGTCCAGGCGGTTGCCCACCAGGCGCTCCACCTCGCCGTCGGAGAACGCGGGCGCCCGCAGCGCCTCCGCGAGCAGCCCCAGCGCCTTGGCGAGCCGGGAGACCGGCACCTCCAGCGAGACCCGCACGCCCGGGTGGTCCGCGTGCGCGTCGAGCGTGGCGCCGCAGCGCTCCAGCTCGGCGGCGAACTCCTCGGCGCTGTGTTTGTCGGTGCCCTCGGACAGGGCGCGCGCCATCAGCGTGGCCACGCCGTCCAGGCCCTCGGGCTCGGCCTCCAGCGGGGCGGCCAGGAACACCTCGACGGCCACCACCTGCTGGCCCGGGCGGTGGCAGCGCAGCAGCGTCAGGCCGTTGTCCAGGCGGCCGCGCTCGGGCGCGGGAAAGGCCCAGGGCCTGGCGGTGCCCGCCTCGGGCCGGGGGTGGAACTCCATCGTCACGACCGCGTCCGTCACTGGTCCGCCTCTTCCTCTGCGTCGTCGCCCGCGTCCTCGGCGACCGGTTCGTACACGAGCACCGCGCGGTTGTCGGGGCGCAGCCGGGCCCGGGCGACGTCGCGCACCTCCTCGGCGGTGACGTCCAGGACGCGGTCGACCGCGGTCAGCGCCAGCTGGGGGTCGCCGAACAGCACGGCGAACCGGCACAGTTCGTCGGCGCGGCCCGCGACCGTGCCGAGCCGGTCCAGCCACTCGCGCTCCAGCTGGGCCTGGGCGCGCTCCATCTCCTCGGCCGTCGGGCCCTCCTCGGCGAACCGGGCGAGCTCCTCGTCGACCGCGCTCTCGATGCGCGGGACCTCCACGCCGCCGGAGGTCTTGACGTCCAGCCAGCCCAGCGAGGGGGCGCCGGCCAGGCGCAGCATGCCGAAGCCCGCGGCGACGGCGGTGCGGTCGCGCCGCACCAGCCGGTTGTGCAGCCGGGAGGACTCGCCGCCGCCGAGCACGGTCAGCGCCAGGTCGGCCGCGTCGCACGCGCGCGTGCCGTCGTGCGGCAGCCGGTAGGCGGCCATCAGCGCGCGGGCCGGGACCTCCTCCTCGACCACCTCGCGCAGCTCGCCGCCGAGGGTGTCGGGCAGCGAGCCGTCGCGCGGGGCGGGCTTGCCGTCGTGGCCGGGGATGGAGCCGAAGTACCTCTCCACCCAGGCCAGGGTCTGCGCGGGGTCGATGTCGCCGACCACGGAGAGCACCGCGTTGTTGGGCGCGTAGTACGTGCGGAAGAAGGCGCGGGCGTCCTCCAGGGTCGCCGCGTCCAGGTCCGCCATCGAGCCGATCGGCGTGTGGTGGTAGGGGTGGCCCTCGGGGTAGGCCAGCGCGGTCAGGCGCTCGAACGCGGTGCCGTAGGGCACGTTGTCGTACCGCTGGCGGCGCTCGTTCTTGACGACGTCGCGCTGGTTCTCCATCGACTCGTCGTCCAGCGCGGCCAGCAGCGAGCCCATCCGGTCCGCCTCCAGCCAGAGCGCGAGCTCCAGCTGGTGGGCGGGCATGGTCTCGAAGTAGTTGGTGCGCTCGAAGCTGGTGGTGCCGTTGAGCGAGCCGCCGGCGCCCTGCACCAGTTCGAAGTGCCCGTTGCCGTGCACCTGCTGCGAGCCCTGGAACATCAGGTGCTCGAAGAGGTGGGCGAGGCCGGTGCGGCCGGCGACCTCGTGGCGCGAGCCCACGTCGTACCAGAGGCACACCGCCGCGACCGGGGTCAGGTGGTCCTCGGAGAGCACCACGCGCAGGCCGTTGGCCAGGCGGTGCTCGGTCGCTGTCAGGCCGCCGGAGCCGGCCTGCCCTGTGGCCGTGTGACCCATGGGCATGTACGTCCCTTCGCTCGCGATACTGCTCGTCGGTGGAGTCCTCGGATGAGGCCCTGCCACTGTATGCAAGCGTGCTGACGGTCGGCGAAGTTCCCGCGCTCTTGCGGGTCGGGCGGTGCCCGAGCCCGGGTCGCGGTCGGCGTTGTCAGTACGACGGGCCACAATGGTCCGCGTCAGTCAGCAACAGTTACTCGCACTTGTTGGTAAGGAGCCGCAGCCGCGATGGCCCGCCGCAGCACGAAGACCGCGCCGCCCGACGACTTCGAGGAGAAGATCCTCGACATCGACGTCGTCGACGAAATGCAGGGCTCCTTCCTCGAGTACGCGTACTCGGTGATCTACTCCCGGGCCCTGCCGGACGCGCGCGACGGCATGAAGCCCGTCCAGCGCCGCATCGTCTACCAGATGAACGAGATGGGCCTGCGCCCCGACCGGGGGTACGTCAAGTGCGCCCGCGTCGTCGGCGAGGTGATGGGCAAGCTGCACCCGCACGGCGACGCCTCCATCTACGACGCCATGGTCCGTCTGGCCCAGCCGTTCTCCATGCGGGTGCCGCTGGTCGACGGACACGGCAACTTCGGCTCCCTGGGCAACGACGACCCGCCGGCCGCCATGCGGTACACCGAGAGCCGGATGGCGGACGCGGCGAGCCTGCTGACGGACTCCATCGACGAGGACACCGTCGACTTCACCCCGAACTACGACGGCCAGGAGCGGGAGCCGGTCGCCCTGCCGGCGGCCTTCCCCAACCTGCTGGTCAACGGCTCCTCCGGGATCGCGGTCGGCATGGCCACCAACATGCCGCCGCACAACCTGGGCGAGGTCATCGCGGCCGCCCGCCACCTGATCCGGCACCCGGGCGCGGACCTGGAGGCGCTGATGCGCTTCGTGCCGGGTCCCGACCTGCCGACCGGCGGCCGGATCGTCGGCCTGTCCGGCATCAAGGACGCGTACGCGACCGGGCGCGGCACCTTCAAGATCCGGGCCACCACCAGCGTGGAGACCGTGACGGCGCGCCGCAAGGGCATCGTCGTCACCGAGCTGCCGTTCTCGGTCGGCCCCGAGAAGGTCATCGCCAAGATCAAGGACCTGGTCGGCGCCAAGAAGCTCCAGGGCATCGCGGACGTCAAGGACCTGACCGACCGCGCGCACGGGCTGCGCCTGGTCATCGAGGTGAAGAACGGCTTCATCCCCGAGGCCGTCCTGGAGCAGCTGTACAAGCTCACGCCGATGGAGGAGTCCTTCGGCATCAACAACGTCGCGCTGGTGGACGGCCAGCCGCTGACGCTGGGCCTCAAGGAGCTGCTGGAGGTCTACCTCGACCATCGCTTCGACGTGGTGCGCCGGCGCAGCGAGTTCCGCCGCACCAAGAAGCGCGACCGGCTGCACCTGGTCGAGGGCCTGCTCGTCGCGCTGCTCGACATCGACGAGGTCATCCGGCTGATCCGGTCCAGTGAGAACTCGGCCCAGGCCAAGGAGCGCCTGATCGAGCACTTCTCGCTGAGCGAGGTGCAGACGCAGTACATCCTGGACACCCCGCTGCGCCGGCTGACCAAGTTCGACCGCATCGAGCTGGAGGGCGAGCGCGACAAGCTCAACGGCGAGATCGACGAGCTGACCGGCATCCTGGATTCGGACGCCGAGCTGCGCAAGCTGGTCTCGGGCGAACTGGCCGCGGTGGCGAAGAAGTTCGGCACCGAGCGGCGCACGGTGCTGCTGGAGTCGGCGGGCACGCCGGTGGCGGCGGCCGCCCTGGAGGTCGCGGACGACCCGTGCCGGGTGCTGCTGTCCTCCACGGGCCTGCTGGCGCGCACGGTCAACGGCGAGCTGCCGCCGGCCGAGGAGGACGCCCGGCGCGCCAAGCACGACGTGATCGTCTCGGCGGTCCCGGCGACCCAGCGCGGCGACGTGGGCGCGGTGACGTCCACCGGACGGCTGCTGCGGGTCGCGGTGATCGACCTGCCGCAGCTCCCGGACACGGCGGGGGCGCCCAACCTGTCGGGCGGCGCGCCGCTGTCGGAGTTCCTGACGCTGGAGAAGGACGAGACGGTGGTGTGCCTGACCACCCTGGACGAGTCCTCTCCGGGCCTGGCGATCGGCACGCTGCAGGGCGTGGTGAAGCGGGTGGTCCCGGACTACCCGTCGAACAAGGACGAGCTGGAGGTCATCGGCCTCAAGGACGGCGACCGGGTCGTCGGCGCCGCGGAGCTGCGCACGGGCGAGGAGGACCTGGTCTTCATCACCTCCGACGCGCAGCTGCTGCGCTACCCGGCCTCGCAGGTGCGCCCGCAGGGGCGCCCGGCGGGCGGCATGGCGGGCGTCAAGCTGGCCGACGGCGCGGAGGTGATCTCCTTCACGGCGGTGGATCCGGCGGTGGAGGCCGTGGTGTTCACCATCGCCGGCACCCGCGACACCCTGGACGGCGCGGTGCAGACGTCGGCGAAGCTGACGCCGTTCGACCAGTACCCGCGCAAGGGCCGGGCCACCGGGGGCGTGCGCTGCCAGCGGTTCCTGAAGGGCGAGGACGTGCTGATGCTGGCCTGGGCGGGCGCCGTCCCGGCGCGCGCGGCACAGGCCAACGGCACCCCGTCGGAGCTGCCGGAGCCGGACCCGCGCCGCGACGGCTCGGGCACCCCGCTGGCGAAGCCGGTGGCGGTGCTCGCGGGCCCGGCCTCGTAGCAACCGCCCCTACTCGGCCTCTTCGAGGTCCTCGTCCCGCGGTACGTAGCGCAGGACGCCCCACATCGCGTGCGCGTCCGGGGCGTCCTGCGGGCCGGCCGTGCGGCAGCCCTCCAGGGCCTTGCCGAGGGCGTCCCCGTCGGTGCCCGAGCCGATCAGGACGAGCCGGGTGAGCCGCTCCTCGTCCTCGGGCCAGGGCTGGGGGTGGAAGCGCAGGAAGCGGCCGACCGCGTGCACCGCGTAGCGGT
This sequence comes from Streptomyces sp. NPDC001941, assembly GCF_040296945.1. Taxonomy (NCBI): domain Bacteria; kingdom Bacillati; phylum Actinomycetota; class Actinomycetes; order Kitasatosporales; family Streptomycetaceae; genus Streptomyces; species Streptomyces sp. NPDC001941. The sequence goes on from NZ_JBEOYE010000076.1 coordinate 29,475, forward strand.
TGGCGGGGTCGGCCGCGCCGAAGTCGACGAAGCCCTTGATCCGGTAGAGCCCCTCGGGGCGGGAGTCCAGGAACTCCATGAGCCGGCGCGGGTGCAGGGGCGCGTCGGCGGTGAAGGACACCGTCTCGTAGGCGGCGTGCGGATGGGCGTGGTGCTCGTCCTCGCGCAGGTCGTCGAAGGAGAGCTGGCCGTCGATCTGGCCCTCGCCGCGGGCGGCCCGGTCGAAGAGCAGCTCGGGGTCGACGCGGCCGTGGGCGGCGTCGACGACGGCGGCGCGCGGGGCGAGCCCGGCGACGGCCGCGTGCACCCGGTCGCGCTCGTCGGCGGTGACCCGGTCGGCCTTGTTGACGACCACCAGGTCGGCCATGGCCAGGTGCCGGTCGGTCTCGGGGTGGCGGGCCCGCACCGCGTCGAACTCGGCGGCGTCGACGACCTCGACCAGACCCCCGTACACGGTCCGCGGGCTCTCGCTGGCCAGCACCATCCGGACCAGCTCCTGGGGTTCGGCGAGCCCGCTGGCCTCGATGACGATGACGTCGAGGCGGGCCTCGGGCCGGGTGAGCTTCTCCAGGTAGGCGTCCAGCTCGCCGGCGTCCACCGCGCAGCACAGGCAGCCGTTGCCGAGCGAGACGGTCGAGCCGACCTGTCCCGCGACGGTCATGGCGTCGATCTCGATGGACCCGAAGTCGTTGACCATCACCCCGATCCGCGTCCCGCGCGCGCTGCGCAGCAGGTGGTTGAGCAGGGTCGTCTTGCCGGCCCCCAGGAATCCGGCGAGGACGACGACGGGGATCTGCGGGGTGCTCACGGGGAATGCCTCTCTCGTTCTGCTCGTGCGGACCGCCGGGCGGACCCGCCCCAGGATAGGGCGGCGCCGGGGTGGCCGGATTCGCACTGGTGACGTACCCGGGATAGGCGGCGGCGCGCGGGGCAGTAACTGGGGGCCCGGCGGCGCACGCGATGCCGGGAGAGAGGTGGCACGGCATGGTGCGGCACAAAGGCGGAAGACGGCGGTCGGCGTCCGCGCTCCCGGGTACGGCGGCCCTGTTCCCCGCGCTCGTCGGTGCGGCCGTGACGCTCGTGCTGTGGGCGGCGCTCTCGCCGGGGTTCGACGCCTCGGCGGCCGCGGCGGTGCTGTCCGCGCTGGCCGTGGCGCTGCTGGTGGCCGACCGGGCGGCGCCGGGCCCGGGGCCGGAAGCCGGGGAGGAGCGGCTGGCGCGCCAGTTGGACCTGGCCCACCTCTCGCGCCAGCACCTGGCGCTGATGGCCAGGGCGATGGAGGACCCGGACCTGGCCGCGGTGCTCGACACGTACGACGTGGACGTGCCCGTCGTACGGCAGAAGCAGTTCCTGTACGCGAACGCCCTGTACGCCAACGCGGTGCAGGCCTACCTGACGGATTCCGCCACCCTGGAGGAGCTGCTGCCGCACCTGCGGCTGATGTGCCGCAACCAGATCTTCCGCGACTACTGGAAGACGACCGGGGCCCAGCGGGCGACGCTCCTGGAGACGTCCCGGGAGGCGCGGCTCGGCCGTGAGGTGGACCGGATCGTGGACGAGCTGCTGGGACAGACGGGAGGGCGCGTCATCGAGCGCAGGCCCCGATGACGCGCCCCACCGGCCGCGGGCCCCTCACACCCGCAGCCAGACCCCCGTGTCCGAGGGGAGCAGACCGTCCCGCAGCCCGCCGCTCGCGAGGAGCACCTCGCGGTGCCCGGGCAGCTCGACCGGCTCGCGGCCCAGGTTGACCACGCAGACCAGTCCGCCGGGGCGGGTGAAGGCCAGCACCTCCGAGGCGCTCGGGAGCCAGCCGAACTCCCCGTCGCCGAAGCCCGGTTCGGTACGCCGCAGGCGCAGGGCCGCGCGGTAGAGGCTGAGCATCGAGCCCGGGTCGCGCTCCTGGGCGGAGGCGGCGTAGGCCGGCCAGTCGGGCGGCTGCGGCAGCCAGGACTCGGCGGCGGGCGGCTCGGGGTCCCAGGGCAGCGGCACCCGGCAGCCGTCGCGGCCCGGGTCGGTGCCGCCGGAGCGGAAGTGCATCGGGTCCTCGATGCGGTCGCGCGGGATCTCCACCTCGGGCAGGCCCAGTTCCTCGCCCTGGTAGACGTAGACGGCGCCGGGCAGGGCGAGCGAGAGCAGGGCCGCCGCGCGCGCCCTGCGGGTGCCCAGGGCCAGGTCGGTGGGGGTGCCGAAGACCTTGGCGGCGAACTCGAAGCCGGTCTCCTCGCGTCCGTAGCGGGTGACCGTGCGGGTGACGTCGTGGTTGCACAGCACCCAGGTCGCCGGGGCGCCGACCGGGGCGTGCTCGGCGAGCGTCTCGTCGATGGAGGCCCGCAGCAGCGCCGCGTCCCAGGGGCAGGACAGGAAGCTGAAGTTGAACGCGGTGTGCAGCTCGTCGGGGCGCAGGTAGCGGGCGAACCGCTCGGAGTCCGGCAGCCACACCTCCCCCACGAAGACCCCGTCGTACTCGTCGGCGACCCGCCGCCAGGAGCGGTAGATGTCGTGCAGTTCGTCGCGGTCGACGTACGGGTGCGGGTCGCGGCCCTCGACGAAGTCGGGCAGTGCGGGGTCCTTGGCGAGCAGCGCCGCGGAGTCGATGCGCACCCCCGCGACCCCGCGCTCGAACCAGAAGCGCAGGACGTCCTCGTGCTCCTGGCGCACCGCGGGGTGCGCCCAGTTGAGGTCGGGCTGCTGGGGCGCGAAGAGGTGGAGGTACCACTGGCCGTCGGGCAGCCGGGTCCAGGCGGTGCCGCCGAACTCGCCCTCCCAGTCGTTGGGCGGCAGTTCGCCGTGCTCGCCGCGGCCCTCCTTGAAGTGGAACAGCTCCCGTTCGGGGCTGCCGGGCCCGGCGGCGAGCGCGGCCCGGAACCAGGGGTGCTGGTCGGAGACGTGGTTGGGGACGATGTCGACGATGGTGCGGATGCCGAGCGCGCGGGCCTCGGCGATCAGCTTCTCGGCCTCGGCGAGGGTGCCGAAGGCGGGGTCGATGGTGCGGTAGTCGGCGACGTCGTACCCGCCGTCGGCGAGCGGCGACAGGTACCAGGGCGTGAACCAGAGTGCTTCCACGCCGAGTTCGGCGAGGTAGGACAGCTTGGCGCGGACGCCCGCGAGATCGCCGGTGCCGTCCCCGTCCGCGTCGGCGAAGCTGCGTACGTACACCTGGTAGATGGCGGCGGAGCGCCACCAGTCCGTAGCGGGCACGTGCATCCTTTCCACAGGGAGGCGGGGCCGCGCGGGCCCAGCGGGCAGAGGGGTGGTGGGTGGGTGGCCCCCGCGGGCCCGGTGTTCAGGGAGGTCCGGGCGCCGCGGGGTGGTGGGTGGGGCTCGGCCCCGCCGGGGCCGCCGTCGTGCGGCGGCTCAGCCCTTGAGGCTGCCGGCGGTGAGGCCGCCCATGATGTTGCGCTGGAAGAGCAGGAAGATCAGCAGCGTCGGCACGCAGGCCATGGCGAGCGCCGCGATCAGCACGTTCTCCGGCACGCCCATCGAGAGCGAGTAGATGCCCACGTTGAGGGTCTGCTTGTTCGGGTCGGGCAGCGTCAGCATCGGCCAGAGGAAGTCCTTCCAGACCCCGACCACCGCGAAGATCGACACGACGCCGAGGACCGGCCGCGAGATGGGCAGGACCACCGACCACAGGGTGCGCATCGGGGAGGCCCCGTCGACCGAGGCGGCGTCGAGGAGTTCCCGCGGGATCGAGTCGAAGAACCGCTTGAGCAGGAAGATGTTGAACGCGTTGGTGACCGACGGCAGCCAGATCGCCCAGGGCGAGTTGAGCAGGTTGCGCTGGAAGATCGGCACGTCGAGCACGGTGAGGTACTGCGGGACGACCAGGACGGTCGCCGGGATCATCAGGGTGGCGAGCATCATGCCGAGGATCGCCTTGCCGAAGACGGGGCGCAGCTTGGACAGCGAGTACGCGGCCGCCACGTCGAGCACCAGCTGGAAGGCGAGCGCGCCGAACGCGTAGTACAGGGTGTTGAACAGCAGCCGCGCCAGGTCCATCACCTCCCAGGCGCGGGAGTAGTTCTCCGGCTGCAGCGTGTGCGGCACCAGGGTGGGCGGCGTCTGGACCGCCTCCTGCGTGGTCTTCAGCCCGTTGGTGACCAGCCAGTACAGCGGGCCGAGGAAGGCGAGCGTGAAGACGACGGCGACCAGGGCGAGGACGGTCCAGTACAGGACCCGGCCGCGCGGCCGGGCGAGCGCGGCCGGCGATATCAGGGTGCGGGTGCTCATGGTGTGTCCCCCGGTCACTCGTCCTCGGCGCGGCTGAGCTTCACGTACACCGCCGAGAAACCGGCGAGCAGTACGAGGAGCAGCAGACCGAGCGCGGCCGCGGCGCCGTAGTTGTTGAAGTTGAACGCGTACTGGTAGATCAGGTAGACGACGGTGGTGGTGGAGCCCTCGGGGCCCGCGCCGCCGGTGAGCAGGAACGGCTCGGTGAAGACCTGCATGGTGGCGATGATCTGCATCAGCAGCATCAGCGAGAGCACCAGGCGGGTCTGCGGGACCGTGACGTGCCAGATCTTCCGCCACAGTCCCGCGCCGTCGAGGTCCGCCGCCTCGTACAGCTCGCCCGGGATGGTCTGCAGGGCCGCCAGGTAGATCAGGGTGGCCCCGCCCATGTTCATCCAGGTCGCCGCCACCACCACGCAGAGCATCGCGATGTCCGGGTCCTGCAGCCACTGCTGTGCGGGCAGGTGGAAGAAGTCCAGCACCTCGTTGAACAGGCCGTAGCCCGGGTCGTAGAAGTACTTGAACAGCAGGACCGAGGCGACCGGCGGGAGCATGACGGGCAGGTAGACCAGCATCCGCAGGTACCCGTTGAGGTGGCGCAGCTCGTTGAGCACGAGCGCCACCAGGAACGGGACCACGAAGCCGAGGACCAGGGCCAGGCCGGTGAACAGCAGGGTGTTGCGCCAGGCCTGGCCGAACGCCGGGTCGTTGAAGACGGTCCTGAGGTTGTCCAGGCCGACCCAGTTGGTCTTCCCGCCCTCGGCCTTCTGGAAGGCGAGCAGGACCTCCCGGACCATGGGGTACCAGGAGAAGAACGCGAAGCAGAGGACCGCGCCGATCAGGAAGCCGTGCGCCGTGAGGTTGCGGCGCAGGGCGCGAGGATACGTGGTGGACGACATCGGCTACTGGTTCGCCAGGACCTGGTTGACCTGCGACTCGGCGGTGGCGAGCAGCTTGTCGACGTCGGCGTTCTTGTTGGTGAGCAGTCCGGACATCACGTTGTCGAGGACCTTGTAGACCTCCTGCGCCTTCGGCGGCTCGGCCTTGCCCTTGACCGGGTTGTCCATGAAGGCCTTGAAGTTCTGGACCGGCATGGTGGCGTTGGCGGCGCGGGCGGCGTCGTCGGTGGTCTTGGAGGCGTTCAGCCAGAAGTTGGGCTGCGGGACGCCGACGGGGAGCTGGTCGGTCTTGGTGCGGGCCCAGTCGAACTGGCCCTTGCCGACGGTGAGGTTCTTGTAGTTGAGCCAGGCGATGCCCGCCTTGATCTTGTCGGCGGAGATGCCCTTCTTGATCATGTAGTTGTTGCCGCCGGCCAGGGTGTTGGAGCCGCCGGGGATCGGCCCCATGCCGAAGTTCTCGTACTTGGCGCCGAGTTGCTGGACCATGTACGCGATGTCGTCGGGCGCGGCGAGGAACATGCCCAGCTTGTCGGAGGCTATCTGCTTCTGCAGGTCGCCCCACTTGAGCAGCTGGGTCTGGCCCATGCTGTTGTCCTCCCAGCGCATCGCGTGGAGGTTGGCCGCGACTTCCTTGCCGATGTCGTTGTTGAACGCGGCCTTCTTGCCGCTGGCGTCCACGATGTCGCCGCCCAGGCCGTACATGGTGGCGGTGAAGTGCCAGCCGCCGGTGTTGCCCGCGCTGTACTCGCCGTACCCGGCGACGCCCTTGCCCAGGCCCGCGATCTTCTTGGCGGCGGCGCGCACCTCTTCCCAGGTGCGCGGCGGGGCGTCGGGGTCGAGGCCGGCGTCCTTGAAGAGCTTGCGGTTGATCAGCAGGCCCATGGTGTAGTTGCTGGTGGGCAGGCCGTAGAGCTTGCCGTCCTTCTTGAGCTGGGCCAGGACGTCGGGGTCGATGTCCTTGAGCAGCGGGACGGACTTGTCGTTGACGTACGCGGTGATGTCCGCGGCGCCGTCGTTGTCGAGCACCTGCGGCAGGTCGGTGAAGTACGTGTAGAACACGTCCGGCTGCGACTTGGCCTTGAGCATCGCGGTGAACCGCGGCGGCTCCAGGCACTGGCCGGGGGTCGAGCGGCCCTCGACGGTGACGTTGGGGTAGGTCTCGTTGAACTTCTTGACGTCCTCCTTCCACTGGCGCAGCTCGGCGGCCTTGGCCGCGGGCGGCATGCAGTCGATGGTGATCGTCACCTTGGTCTTCGGGTCCAGGGGCGCGGCCGGGTCGGAGGAGCCGCTGCCGCCGCCCTCGTCGTCGTTGCCGCTGCTGCTCGTGCCGCAGGCCGCCAGGGCGGTGAGCGTGAGCGCGGTGACGGTGGCGAGGGCGGCGTGGCGGAACCGGACACTTCTCATTGGTGGTCCCCTTCGGGCATGAGCGTGGGAGGCCCCTGGCTGGCGCGCTGCGGGGCGCCGCACACTCAACCACCGCCAACAGATGTCCGCAATATCTCGCGCTGATTTCGTAAAAGATTGACAGCTCGTTGCCGTACGCAACGTGAACGCGTCGGCCCGCCCGCACGGACCCGACAAGCACGAAGGGGTACGGTGCCCACCGGGCCCGTACCCCTCCTGTGCCGCCCCGCGCCAAGTCAGCGCGGCGGCTGGGCCGTTGACCCCCGTACCACCAGCTCCGGCTCGAACAGCAGCTCACCGGGCGGCACCGAGCCGCCCTGGATCTGGGCGCACAGCAGCTCCACCGCGGCCCGGCCCATCGCCTCGATGGGCTGGCGCACGGTGGTCAGCGGGGGCTCGGTGCAGTTCATGAAGGCCGAGTCGTCGAAGCCGACGACGGAGACGTCCTCGGGCACGCCGAGGCCGCGGCGGCGCGCGGCCCGCACCGCGCCCAGGGCGAGCGGGTCGCTCGCGCAAATGATGCCGGTGATCCCCTTCTCCAGCAGGCGCGTGGTCGCCGCCTGCCCGCCTTCCAGGGAGAACATCGAGCGCTCCACATCGGCCTCGGTCAGCTGCCGCCCGGCCGACTTCGCGATCGCGTGGGCGGCGGTGAGCTTGCGCCTGGAGGGCATGTGGTCCTCGGGGCCGAGCACCAGGCCGATCCGCTCGTGCCCGAGCGAGCTGAGGTGGCGCCAGGCCTGCTCCACCGCCACGGTGTCGTCGCACGCGATGCAGGGGAAGTCCATGTTGGCGATGGAGGCGTTGATCAGCACCACCGGGATCTTGCGCTCGGCGAGCCTGCGGTAGTGGTCGTGCGGGGCGTCCGCCTGCGCGAACAGGCCGCCGGCGAAGACCACGCCGGAGACCTGCTGCTGGAGCAGCAGGTCGACGTAGTCCGCCTCGGAGACACCGCCCTTGGTCTGGGTGCACAGCACCGGGGTGAGGCCCTGCTGGGCCAGCGCACCGCCGATCACCTCGGCGAAGGCCGGGAAGATCGGGTTCTGCAGCTCGGGCAGCACCAGGCCGACCAGCCGGGCGCGCTCGCCGCGCAGCTGGGTGGGGCGCTCGTAGCCGAGGACGTCGAGGGCCGTGAGGACCGCCTGCCGGGTGGCCTCGGAGACTCCCGGTTTGCCGTTGAGCACCCGGCTGACCGTGGCCTCGCTGACCCCCACCTTCTTCGCCACCTGAGCAAGTCGTCGCGTCATGAGCGCAAGACTAGCGCAAGCCGCGCAAGCGGCTTGCGCCAGTCTTCGGCCACTGTTGCGCTAGTTCACGTTGATCTTGAAGGTGGACGTGGTGTTCTTGATGTCCTGGGCGTTGTCGGCGAACCGCAGCCCGTTGATGGTCACTTCGCCCACCGCGGGACCCTGCCCCGGCTCGGGCTGCTCGTTGGCCCAGATGCCGAAGCCGGACTTGGCGTCGAAGGCGTCACCGCTCTTGTGCGCCCCGCTGACGGACACGTTGCTCAGGATGCTGTCCGTGATCGGGTTGAGCGGCGTGGAGCCGTTGTACTTCGTCTGGAACATGATTCCGGAGTACGTGGGCTCGGTGATGTCCAGACCGTTGATCCGCACCGAGCGGTACGCGTACTCCCCGGAGAACATCCACAGCGCCGGGAACGTCTGGTTGCCCCAGAAGTGCCCGCCGGAGCGTTCGAGCGAGATGTTCTCGAAGGTGGACAGCGAGGTGCCGAAGCCCAGCGCGGGGATCGAGCCGAACTGCAGCGTGGCGATGGTCAGCCCCGGATAGGTGAGGGTGTCGGCCACGTAGGCGTTGCGCACGCTGGTGCCGCTGCCGCCGTAGATCGCGATGCCCGCCGCCCGCCAGGTGAGCAGGGAGGTGATGTTCTCGAAGGTGTTGTTCACCTCGTCCGCGTTGACGATGTCCACCGCGGGGAAGAGCGCGAACGCGTCGTCGCCCGTGGTGCGCGCCTCCACGTTGGAGACCACGTTGTCGCTGCTGCCGTTGGTGAAGTTGATCCCGTCCGCGTACAGGTCGCGGATCCGGGTGTTCCTGATCGTGATCTTGTCGGTGTCGGTCCCCCAGAAGAGGCACATCATGTGCTCGGCCCACACGTTGTCGATGGTCACGTCGGAGACCTTCGACAGGTTGAAGACCTTGCCCGGGCCGTCGTTGCGCGAGGTGTAGTTGCCGAAGAAGCCGAAGCCGCCGAACGAGGATCCCGCCGCGCTGGCCTGCACGTCGAACCCGGCGTCCGTGTTCTCCTGCTCCGCCGGCGTCTGGAAGCGGCTGAACCAGGGGCCCGCGCCGACGACCTTCACCGCCTTGCCGTACACCTGGAACTTGTTGGCGGTGGCGTACGTGCCCGCGGGCAGGTAGACGCCCACCAGCTTGCCGGTGGTGTCCATCCGCACCTTGTCCAGGGCGTTCTGCACGTCCTGCTGGGCGAATCCGGCCGGCACGGCGTACGCCGCGGGGTCCGGGTTCGCGACGGCCGTCACCTGCTCCAGGTTGACGAAGTCGATCGCGTACTGGGAGGTGTTGGCGGTGTCCTTCTGCAGCCGGACCTTGGAACCGGCCGGCACGGTCGCGCCGAGCATCACGTTGGCCTCGTCGTAGATGTGGCGCGCGGGGCCGGATCCGGGCGAGTTGTTCGGGCTCGCCTCGGCGCCGTACTGCCACATGTAGCGGGAGGTCAGGTCGATCGCCTTGCGGAAGGTGCCGTCCACGTAGACGTTGAGCGTGGCGCTGGTGCCGCCGCCGCCCGGCGCGTCCGGGATGGAGAAGCGGGTCACCAGGGTGTTGGTGTCCGCCCGGGTGGTGAACTCCACGTAGGAACCGGTGGAGTTGAGCGTCACCGCGCGCCGCCCGGAGGCCTCGCCCGCGAGGTCGCCGATGGTCCGGTTGGGCCCGATCTTCTGCGCCCCGCCGCCGACCGCGCCGTCCTCGGCCTCGTAGCTGTCGTACGGCATGTTGGCGCCGCGGCCCACGAACAGCGGCCGGGTGCTGGTGTTGTTGGCCCGCTTGACCGGCAGCTCGTTGGCGTCGTCGGCGAGGACCGTCTTGACCGTGTACGAGCCGTTGGCGGCCGCCCAGGTGCCCAGGTTGACCGGGGACCCGGTCGCCCCGGCCGCGAGCGCCCCGGAGTAGGAGCCGGTCAGCGTCTTGACGACCGTCCCCTTGCTGTCGGTGAGCGTCAGCGTGATGCCGTGGCTGCCGCCCGCCGAGGCGATGGTGCCCTGGTTCTTCGGCGTCACCGAGAAGGTGACGGTGTTGCCCGCCGCCGGGGCGCTGGGCGTCCAGCCGACCGAGGCGGCGACCAGGTCGGAGCTGTCGACCGGCTTGACCACCAGCGAAGTGGGGCTGGTGTAGGTGTTGTTGGTCTCGTTCTGCTCGATGACCGCGTTCGCCTCGTCGGCGACCGCGCTCAGCTGGTACGTCCCCGCGTCACGCGCCCCGATCGAGGCGCTGACCGTGGTCTGCGCCCCGGCCGCGAGCGCCGGCACGGACGCCGAGGCGACCTTCGTGCCGTTCAGGCGCAGCGCCACGCTGCTGGCGGCGGCCGCGGCCGGGCCGCTGTTGCGCACCACGGCGCTCAGCGTGACCGGGTCGGACTCCACCGGGGCCGCGGGGCTCGCGGTGACCGAGGTGACCTCCAGGTCGGGGTTGGGCGCGGCCACCCCGATGACCTGGAACTCCGCGAGCTGTCCGGCCGAGGAGCCGGTGTTGGAGGTGAACTTCAGCTGCACGTCCGCCACCCGCGCGTCCACCGGCACGGTCACCGAGTTCTGCGAGGACGGAGTGAAGGCGTAGTCCTTGGCGGACACCAGCGAGGTGTAGCCCGAGGCGCTCTGCTCGCGGCCGAGCACCTGGATGTTCTGGGTGCGCGCGCCCCAGGAGGAGTCCGGGTTGAGCTTGAGGACCAGGCTGCTGACGTCGGCGTTGGACCCCAGCTTCACGGTGAGCGTGTTGGGGTAGCTGCCCGCCGCGCCCTCCCAGTAGGTGGTGAGGCTGTTGTCGTTGGCGTTCTCCGCGACGAAGGTGTGGATCACGGAGGAGGCGGTGATGGGCTTGCCGACCGCGAGGTTGGAGCCGGTGCCGCCGCTGCCGTTGCGGGTGACGGTGTTGGAGTCGCCGGACCGGTTCCCGGCGGCGTCCTTGGCCCGTACGACGTACGAGACGGTCGCGCTCGCGGGCTGGCTGTCGGTGTACGTGGTGACGTTGCCCGCCACGGTCTGGCGCAGCACGTTGTTGGCGTACACCTCGTAGCCCGTGACGCCCACGTTGTCCGTGGACGCGGTCCAGGTCAGCTTGATCTGGCCGGAGGCGGGCTCGGTGTAGGCCAGGTTCGCCGGGGTGGTCGGCGCCTGGGTGTCGCCCGAGTCGCCCTTGCGGGTCACGGTGTTGGAGTTGGCCGACTGGTTCCCGGCGGCGTCCTTGGCCCGTACGTAGTACGCCACGGTCGCGCTCGCGGGCTGGGTGTCGGTGTACGTGGTGACGTTGCCCGCCACGCTGGTGCGCAGGTCCCCGTTGGCGTACACGTCGTAGCCGGTGACGCCGGTGTTGTCGGTGGACGCGTCCCAGGTGAGCTTGATCTGGCCGGTGGCCGGCTCGGTGTAGGCCAGGTTGGCGGGGGCGGTGGGCGCCTGGGTGTCACCGCCGGCGGGCCCGTAGACCTCCAGCTCGGAGAGCTGTCCGGCGGGCTGCGCGGTGTTGGCGGTGATCAGCACCCGTACGTACCGGGTGGTGAGCGTGTCCAGGGCGAGCGTCACCGAGTTGGAGTTCGCCGCGTTGAACGCGTACCCCTGGGAGGCGGTCAGGTCGGTGAAGTCCGTACCGTTCGCGCTGCCCTGGAGCTTGAGGGTCTGGGTGCGCGCGCCCCAGCCGTCGGGCAGCCGCAGCACGACCCGGTCCACCCGCAGCGAGGCGCCGAGGTCGACCTGGATCCACTGGGGCAGCGCGCTGTTGCGGCTCTCCCAGTAGGTCGCCTTGCTGCCGTCGTTGGCGTTGGCCGCGGCGTAGACCTCGGTGTGGCTGGACTCGCTCATCGTCTTGCCGCGCGCGAGGTTGTCCGACGACGTCCCGGCGCCGTGCACCTCGAGCTCGGAGAGCTGGGCGGCGGCCCAGCCGCTGTTCGCGGTGATCTGGACGCGGACGAAGCGGGTCAGCGCGGCGGGGAAGCCGACGGTGACCGTGTTGCCCGTGCCCGGCGCGAAGGTGTACGCGGCGGCGGCCTTCAGCGTCGTGAAGGAGGTGCCGTCGGCGCTGCCCTGCACCGCCACCGTCTGGGAGCGGCTCTCCCAGGCGCTCGGCAGCTTCAGGACGACCTCGTCCACCCGGGTGCTCGCGCCGAGGTCAGCCTGCACCCACTGCGGCAGTGCGCCCGAACTCTCCCAGTACGTACCCTGGTTGCCGTCCGTCACGTTGCGCGCCTGGTACTCGGCGTTCGCGCTGCTCGCGGCCGCGGCCTTGCCCGCGGCGAGGTTGGGACCACCGGAGCTCTCCGCCCCGGAGGCGGCGAGCGAGGGCAGTCCCAGCATCAGCAGACCGGTCGTCACCGCGGCGGTCAGCGCCCGCCATCTCCAGCGTTGCCTTCTCATTCGTCCCCGATCCTGACTGTCGATACGACGTGAGGCACCGCACCCCGGGACCGGCACCACGGAACGACCGGGCACAGGCTTTTGTGCGTGCGGTGGCTGGTTCTTTTGCGTTGTGCGGTCAGAGAGTTGCAGGCAAGTGCCCGAACGTCCACCGTTCCAACCGGACGGAATTTCTCGGTCCGAGCCCCTCAGGGCCCGCTCCTTTCCCCTCTCCCACGCCGTACCAGCCGCTTTCACCCGGGCTTCCAGGAATCCGCAAACCGACCGCAAGCAATGCAAGCGAATTGCGCTGTTACCGTTCATGGCTATGCACCCACCGACCGACTCCCCGCGACGGCGGCGGATCGGCTGGCCCCGGCGGGTCTTCGCGCAGGTCCTCCTGATGCAGCTGGCCGTCGCCACCGGCGTCACCGTCCTCGCCACCGGCCTCTTCCTGGCCCCCCTCAGCGCCCAGCTCGACGACCAGGCGATGCGCCGCGCCCTCGCCATCGCCGAGACCACCGCCTCCCCCGCCGTGGCCCGGGCCCTGGCCGCCTCCGCGCCCACCGCCGACGGACCGGTGCAGGGCGAGGCCGAGCGCATCCGCCGGGAGACGGGCGCCGAGTACGTGGTGGTGATGGACCGCTACGGGGTGCGCTGGTCACACACCGACCCCGGCAAGATCGGCGGAACGGTCTCCACCGACCCCGGCGACGCGCTCGCGGGCCACGACGTGATGGAGATCGACAGCGGCACCCTGGGCCGCTCCGCGCGCGGCAAGGTTCCCCTGCGCGACGCCCGCGGCGCAGTCGTCGGCGCGGTCTCGGTCGGCATCGAGTACGACAGCGTGCGCGACCGGCTGCTCGCCGCGATCCCCGGGCTCCTGAAGTACGCGGGCGGCGCCCTGGCCGCCGGGGCGCTGGCGGCCTACCTGATCTCCCGCCGGGTCCAGCGGCAGACCCGCGACCTGGCCTTCTCCGACATCTCCGGGCTGCTCGCGGAGCGCGAGGCGATGCTCCACGGCATCCGCGAGGGCGTCGTCGCCCTCGACGGCGCGGGCCGCGTCCGGCTCCTCAACGACGAGGCCCAGCGCCTCCTGGACGTCGGCCCCGAGGCCCTGGGCCGCCCGCTGGACGAGGTCCTGGGCGCCGGCCGCACCGCCGACGTGCTGACCGGCCGGGCCGCCGGCGAGGACCTGGTCACCGTGCGCGGCCCCCGGGTGCTCATCGCCAACCGCATGCCCACCGACGACGGGGGCGCCGTGGCCACCCTGCGCGACCGCACCAAACTGGAGAGCCTGGGCCGCGAGCTGGACTCCACCCGCGGCCTGATCGACGCGCTGCGCGCCCAGGACCACGAGCACGCCAACCGGCTGCACACCGTGCTCGGACTGCTGGAGCTGGAGCTGCACGAGGAGGCGGTCGCGTTCGTCACCGAGGTGGTGGGCGTGCACCGGGCCACCGCCGAGCAGGTCACCGAGAAGATCCACGACCCGCTGCTCGCCGCGCTCCTGGTGGGCAAGGCCACGGTGGCCGCCGAGCGCGGCGTGGCGCTGGTCCTGGCCCCGGACACACTGCTCCCCGACCGGCTGGTCGAGCCGCGCGAACTGGTGACGGTCGTGGGCAACCTGGTCGACAACGCCCTGGACGCGGCGGCCGGTTCACCCGGCGCCCGGGTCGAGGTCGCCCTGCGCGCCGAGGGCCGCACCGCCCTGCTCCGGGTCAGCGACAGCGGCCCCGGGGTGCCGACCGGGCAGCGCGAGGCGGTCTTCACCGAGGGCTGGAGCACCAAGGAGCCGCCCGCGCACGGCAAGCGCGGCCTGGGCCTCGCCCTGGTGCGCACCCTCGCCGAGCGCCAGGGCGGCAGCGCGCGGGTGGGCGAGGCGGCGGACGGCGGCGCGGAGTTCACCGTCGTCCTGCCCGAGGCCCTCACCGACACGGACACCGCGCGGGTGACCCGGTGATCGGCGTGCTGGTGGTGGACGACGACGTCCGGGTCGCCACGATCAACGCCGCGTACGTCACCCGGGTCCCCGGCTTCCAGGTGCTCGGCACGGCCCACACGGCCGCCGCGGCACTCACCCTGGCCACCGAACTGCCCGTCGACCTGGTCCTGCTCGACCACTACCTTCCCGACGACCAAGGGCTTTCGGTCGTACGGGAGTTGAGGCGTCGGGGCCACCAGGCGGACGTGATCATGGTGACGGCCGCCCGGGACGTGGCCACCGTGCAGGCGGCGATGCGCCAGGGCGCCCTGCAGTACCTGGTCAAGCCGTTCACCTTCGCCGGACTGCGCGCCAAGCTGGAGGCGTACGCCCGGCTGCGGCGCACCCTGGAGGTCGGCGGCGAGGCCGAACAGGCCGAGGTGGACCGGATGTTCGGCGCGCTCTCCGCCACCCCGGCGGCCCCGGACCTCCCCAAGGGCCACTCCCCCACGACGGCCGAACTCGTCCGCCAGGTCCTGCTCGCGGCCGACACCCCGCTGTCCACCCAGGAGATCGCCACCCGCGCGGGCGTGAGCCGCCAGACGGCCCAGCGCTACCTGAAACTCCTGGAACGCACGTCCCGGGTCACCCTCACCCTCCGCTACGGCGAAACAGGCCGCCCGGAACACCAGTACAGGTGGTCCCGGGGAACGTGAACACCTGAGCACCTGAGCACCTGACCGAGCCCGCCCCTTCCGGGACCCCGGCCTCCCCCCCAGATGTGGCCCCCCACCAACCCCCCCACGTAGACCCCCGGCGGCGGGGTGTGACGGGGGGGGATGACGGGGGCGCCGCGGCCCCC